>JALWJI010000023.1 GCA_027081695.1 Acidilobaceae archaeon
ACGAATCATAGATCTTGCTACACTGATTGTGTTTTTCACAGCTCGCTCGGATAAAGAGCTTAATAATTTCGTGTGCTTCTTCTACACTTAACCCCTTGACGTTGACCAAGTACCTAGAAATCACATATAGTATAAGCCTGGCTCTCCCATCTGGAACACCACTCTCTATTATTTGCTCAATCCACGTATAGCGGGCTCTCCTCCCAGGTACTGCTATTTTCTCCTCACATTCGTTTCTATCAGGACACATACTCGATAGAAAAGTCTCAAGAGCCTCCCTACACTCCTCATAGTTCCGCTCGCATATATGTACAACTTTTGACCACAGTCTATTACGTTCATTCATAGACTACAGCACCGTGATTAAATGTGTGAACACGATGGTTAATAGGAGGAATCCTTATATAACACTCTTCGAAAAGAGAAGATAAAGGGAAAGTAGAGCGGCGGAGCCGGGTCGTCTAGCGGCCCAGGATGCGGGGCTTTGGCCCCCGTGACCGGGGTTCGAATCCCCGCCCGGCTACCATTTCTCCTTTGTTAAGTGATTCTGGTCATCTGGATTTGTGGCTAGGATTATAGAGGTTAGACATAGATTATTGTTTGTTTCTTAGGAGAATCATTTGAAGAATAGAAAGTATGGGTATTAGTGTTGGGTAGTGGAGATACTATAATGCGTCGAATATCTTTTTGCCTCGGTCTTTTCCTGGAGCGAAGCTTTCCTCTAGAGTCTCTATTAGTTTCCACGTGTTTTCTATGTATTCTTCTATTTTCTTGATTTCTTCGGGCTTGTCCAGGAGATGCCTGTATCGTCCTTGGAGCTTTAGGTATTCTATAATTGGTTTCCGTTTTGATGGATCCTTGTATCGTTTTGCTATTGGGCTTAGCTTGAATTCTCCGTTTATGTATTCGTAGAGAGGGAAGAGTCCCGTCTCGACTGCTAGTTGTGCTACTTTTGCTGTGAGGGCCGGGTCGAATCTCCAGCCTACAGGGCAGGGTGCTAGTAGGTGAATGTAGCGGAATCCTTTTATCTTGGAGGCTCTTTGGAGTTTTTCTATAAAGTCTGTTGGGTAGCCAACGCTGGCTGTTGCAACGTATTTTACTCCGTGGCTTATTAGGATCATGGGTATGTTTTTCTTATGCTCTTTCTTTCCTTTCCAGGTAGTTGTTGTCCAGGCTCCGTATGGGGTCAGACTACTTCTCTGTATACCGGTGTTCATGTATGCTTCGTTGTCTACACAGATATAGATGATGTCTTCGTCTCTTTCTGCTGCTCCACTGAGGGCCTGGAATCCTATGTCTCCTGTTCCACCATCTCCGGCCCATACGACTACGTGGACATCATCCTTACCCATAGCTTCGAAGGCCGCTTTCATTCCTGTGGCGGCACTTGCCGCCGCAGCGAATACTATGTTGAGTATGGGCGCGTTTATTCCAGAGTATGGTGAGATGCCTTGTATAACGCTGCTACATCCAGCTGGTATAACTAGTACTACGTTGTCTCCGAGAGCCATTTTTACATATCTTAGGCCCATGGTCTCTGGACAGCCTGGGCACGCAGCGTTTCCAGGCATAATGTATTTCTTGTCCGGTAGTTTTCTAAGGTTTATAACCATCTCTTAGCCACCTCCATCATCTTTTCTCTACTGCTATAATCTTTGGGTAGGAGCCATAGTTGTGGTTCGAAGAAAAAGCCGTTTTCCTCTATCTTATGGATTATCGAGGTAATGGTCTCCTTGAATGTTTCTGCTCCAACATCGACTCCTGCTAGACCAGCTATTACTCCTACAAGGCTTGTTTTGCCTCCATTACTATATAGTGTCCCAGCGACATCACTGTATAGTGGTCCGTAGCCTCCCATCGATATTGCTCTATCAAAGACTATGATTCCCTTGGCACGAGAGCCCAGCTCTTCTAGCTCCTCCTTTGGCCACGGCCTAATGTATCGTATCCTTGCTACGCCTACCTTGTATCCGTTCTCTCTTAGCATATCTGAGGCGACTTTTGCGTCTCCACTCCAGCTTCCCGTTATAACAATGATATAGTCTGCGTCATCGCAATTATGGCATTCTATGAGTCCCCCATAGCTTCTTCCGAAGACTTCACCATACTCTTTGTCAATCTCCTTTATGACTGTCTTAGCTGCCTCCATGGCCTCGTGCATGCTATATCTCATAAGGAAGTGAACCTCGTCGGGAGCGATATTACCCATTACATAGTTTGATTCGGGACTAATCACGTATGGCTGTCTCCTCGGAGGCAACCACTCGTCAACTAGTTCCTGTTCGGGGACGTCTACTGGAGCCCGAGTATGTGAAAGGATGAAGCCGTCAAGACCTACCATTACAGGTAGATATACTCTTGGATCCTCGCTTAGCTTGAAGGCCTGTAACGTCATATCTAGAACTTCTTGGTTTTCTTGTGCTATCCCTATGATCCAGCCCGTATCTCTTTGGTCGAAGATGTCTTGGTGGTCTACATGTATGTTCCAAGGTGGGCCAATAGCTCTCGTGACGACTGCCATAACGAGCGGTATCCTCGAGCCTGCAGCCCACCATACTACTTCATGCATGTAGAGTAGTCCATGGCTACTTGTAGCAGTAAAAGCTCGTGCCCCAGCACTAGCTGCCCCGAATACAGTGGCTAAAGCGGAATGCTCGCTCTCGACCCTAACCATTTTAGCGTCGAGCTCGCCGTTCTCCACCATAGCAGAGAGCTTCTCAACTATCGTCGTCTGGGGAGTTATGGGATATGCAGATATTACCTTCACACGAGCGAGCCGAACAGCGTGAGCCACCGCATAATTCCCTGTCAAACTCATCAACGGCATATTATCACACCTCTGAAACCATATCTATAGCCTCAAACGGGCAAACAGCTGCGCAAACACCACATCCCTTACAGTAGTCATAGTCTATCGCTACCTTTCCATTACTCGTCTTCAATATCGTGTTTTCCGGACAATACAGCCAGCATAACATACAGCCTGTACACTTATCTTCGTAAACCACTGGCTTGCTTGTCCTCCATGAACCTGTTTTTCCCACTGACCCTGGAGCCGGCCTGCTCAGAGGCGCTATGAAAAAAGTCTCCGGGGCCTGAAGTATAGGGCCCTTACCCATATTCTTTCACCCTCCAACACTTAACCATCCAAGCATAACACAATAATTCTAGAAAATAAGATGGAGCAAGTCCTAGCATTCTATCGTCTCCACATATGCTCTTCGGGCAGCTTCCGCGTTGGCTTCACCTAGTTTACCGCTAAAGTTCCTCTTTATTGCCTCGACTATGGAGTCTAGACTAACTATTTCAGAGGCTTTTACTAATGCTCCAAGCATAGTGGTGTTTACAACTGGCCACCCACTGATTACAAGATTCAAATCTTTGGCGATCTTTGTTGCGTTAACACAGTACGTTTTTACGTCAACATCTATCGGCTTCTCCTTTGAATTAGCTACTAATATTCCATCATTCTTTAACCCTTCTACAACATTTACTAGCTCGAAGATCTTTGGGTCTAAAACAACGACAATATCTGGATTCGTAATCTGGCTATGAACTTGTATAGGCTTGTCGCTTATTCTTGCGAATGCTACTACGGGGGCTCCTCTTCTTTCTGCGCCGAAGTGAGGAAATGCCTGTGCATATTTCCCCTCTAGGATAGCGGCGTCTACTAGGAGATTCGCCGCTGTAACAGCTCCTTGTCCTCCTCTACCATGGAATCTTATCTCAATCATCAAGAGGAAACATCTCCCTCCACTTGTTAATGGTAGAGGCCTAGATTTTAAAACTGTATATAAGTATCAATGACAATATACTGTTCATCGACATATATGTTTCGGAGAACCATACAAGCATTGTATCCAGAATAATACAGGAACAATCAACTCATGTAAAAGGGTGTAGCAATAATGAACAGTAGACCATCCGAGCCAAGAGTAGGAGTCGGAGCACTAGTAATAGAGTCTGGAAAGATACTTCTTGTAAAGAGGAAATATCCTCCTTCACGAGGAAAATGGAGTATTCCCGGGGGACATGTCGAGCTCGGAGAAAGCATCCTTGACACAGCGAGGAGAGAGCTAAAAGAAGAAACAGGAGTAGAGGCTATACCTCTTGGAGTGGTAAACGTAGACGACTACATAGCATACGACGAAAGAGGAATACGCTATCACTACGTCTTGATAACTATACTTCTCAAACCACTCACACATGACGTCAAGCCAGGTAGCGACGCTCTTGACGCCGGATTCTTTACGCTAGAGGAAGCGGAGAGCCTAGACCTAACTGTATCCACGAGGGGACTACTAAAGAAACTCAGAGAAAGAGTAGTAGATCCAGAGAATAAGATACTAAAGGTCAATACATATAAAGTTGAATGTTCGGAGAATTGAGGCGATAATAATGGATACAGGAAATGACTATAGATTTATCATGGCGGAGTATGCTGTATCTAGACTAAAGCAGAGAGTAAGGCAATGGGGGATGCCGTGGCCTCTAAACAAGTCAAAAGCTCTCGAGATAATAGAATCACTGGAAAGAGACGTAAAGAAGATAAGATATAGTTATCTCCCTCCAGAACTCCTCCTAAAATCAGAAACACTAAAAGAACTAACTTCTAAGAGCAAGGAGCTAGCAACACTAGTCCTCCCAAAACAACAGGTAAGAATGGAGCAAAAACACCGACTCGCACTATCCGAGATAAAATGGGCTTTATCAATCCTCATCGGCCTCCCCAACAGGATAAAATTAGGGCAATCAAATCATCCGGTTTATGCAGTAGACGTCGTAGGAGTAGAAGTCACAAGAATAACTCCACTAGAAGGAACAGATAACCTGAAAGTCACAAGGGCCTCTACAGGAACCATTGTATTCACAATAGTAACAAACATACAAGACATAAAACCCGGAGAAGTAAGGGCTGCAGCTCTGCTTCCACCCGTGGAATTCCACGGAGTTATAAGCGAAGCCATGTATTCGAGCGATCCTCTACCAAGAGAACTGATAGGAAAAAGAGTTCCGAGAAAATATCTAAGCGGAGAGTTATCCGGTAAAATACTATCTATCCTCGGGAAGAGATAATGGTAGAATAAGACTCCTCCTAACCTCGGCTAGTTTCTCTGAGATCTTCTCTTTAATTCCGATAAATGGACCTTTCTCCCCTCTCTCTAAGAAATCCACAACTACTTCAAGGATAGCCAGCATTCCCGCAAGGGATTCGACTATTTCTTCGAGTCTCTTAGCCGAGTTAGGACTCATGGGAACTATGTCTTCTTGTAATCCACTGGTTACACTATTCTGTATAGAGAACGGAGTAGCAAGACTCCTTATTTTTGAAGCAAGTGATGCTGTCGTATATTGGAGAATCATTAGGCCAACACTGCTATTTTCACCACTAAGGAAATCTGCTATACGGTTTAACTCTTTTCTCATAATCTGTGCTGTAAATCTATCTATTAAATTAGCCATATGGGCTCCAGCAAGTGCTGCTATATCGCATGCCGTTCCTGCTCTTATAGAATGGAAATTGCATGAATGATAGACTCGATTGTTTATAACAATAGGATTCTCAGTAGCTCCACATAGTTCCCTATTAAGTAACTCGCCCGAGTAATCCATTAGGTTCTTGACGGTGCCTAGTATCTGCGGGACACATCTAATGCTATAAGGTGCTTGAAGAAGATAATCCCTGTGTTGCTTTGATACATTATAGAGTTTCTCCGCTATCCCCTTTCCATCTTCGCAATGTTTCAATGATAGAACTTCCGGATAGAAGTGCTCTGGGTTTACAGATATTAATGAAACTGCACTGGTGACTGTATCAAGTAGTAATTCATAGATTCTTTCCAGTGAGTGTAAGGCTAGCATACAATATGAGGCGCTGAAAGCAGTATTATTTATCAGTGCTAGAGCCTCACCCGGTTCTAGATCTAACCTTGGTAGCCCTAGATCTTTCAATATTTTGCTACAGGGGATCCTCTTATTATCCATGAGCGCTTCTCCTTTACCGTAGAATATGCATCTGAAGGCCTCGGCAGAAGGTGCAAGATCACCGCTAGCCCCTACACTCCCAGAAATGTGAACCACAGGAATAATATCACGCTCCAAGGCTTCTGCTATTCTTTGTACAACTACGCTTCTTACAGGAGCAGGCCCCTTAGAAAGTTGAACAAGCCTAGTAGCATAGAAAGCACGGACAAGCTCCCTACTAGCAATATATGGGCCTACACCCGCTGCATGTTCTTCGAGCACTATCTCTTCCCAGTTACTAGGGCATCCACTCGACTTAGAGTAGAGTTCACCAAGACCTGTACAGTATCCATAGACCCTGCGCTTATTAGCCTCCTCCAGATACGTTCTACGCGACTTCTCAAATCTCACGAGAAGAGGTTCACTTATCTTTAAACTCTTCTTTGATAAAGCTATATCCACCACGTCACTACGTGATAGACCGCACTCAGCAAGCAGTAATCGCATACTCTATCATCCTCCCCAGGCTATCTACTAGAATGAGGTAAGATGCGAGACTCCACTCTATCATCCTGGCCTAACAAAGAACTTAGGTAGCCTGACGCCTCGTTGTCCTTTATAGGTTCCGCTGTAAGGTGAAGCCGGAATACCCATCTTGACCAATACAAGGTGTAGGAACCTCTCGCCTGGATAAAGTTTTACTGGAAACTGCGAGCCTATAACTTCTATTGTGAGCTCTCCTTCGAATCCTGCATCGACAACTGTTGCAGGAACGTATATGCCGGTACGAGCCCATGTGCTTCTGAGGTTTACTAATCCTGCTATATAAGAGGGTAGTCTAATGTATTCTAGTGTATGTAAGAGGACATGAGTTCGTGGAGGAATTATTATTTCGTCGGCTTCACGACAGTCGTAGTAATCGCTTGGATCTCCTGGATTACGCGGGTCAAGTATCTTATCAGTATCCTTCATTATACAGTATGAGGAGCCGAGCCTTAGGTCGAGTCCGTTTTCACGTATTATTTCCTCGTCTAATGGTTCGATGCCGAGTTCTCCGGCTCGAAGTAGGATTCTTATCTCGTTATCGCTTAGGATCAAGATCATGCACCGATACTAGCATTAGACATTGTCGGAATAAGAAGTCTTCTATTAATGCGTCTAAAGAGGATAACTATTTTAAACAGTTCAAGGCGTCAATAGGAGACGGTGATAAATAGATGATATTCAAGGTGCTCTGGAAGGACAGAAGATTTAAGGCTCTCACGCTTCTAGCGGCAGCACTAGCCTTTGTATTCGCTTTCATGACTGTATCATACGTGGCAAGCGCACAAACAGAGACCACAACAGCCACCTCAGACATATATGCAAAAGCACTAGGTAGCGCGCTAGCTGTTGGCCTAGCAGGTATCGGAGGAGGATACGCAGTCGGTGTAGCAGGAGCAGCAGCTGTAAGCGCAGTTGCCGAGAACAGAGAAATCTCGGGTACAGTCCTACTCTACGTAGCTCTAGGAGAAGGAATTGCTATCTACGGTCTACTAGTAGCGCTAATGATAATATTCGTCCTCTAATCCAACAATACCTCAATAATATCAAAATAAGGCTGAGGTTTTTCTCGGAGCCTGAACGGTCAACGAAGACATACATTTAGAACCCTTATAGATATCTCG
The DNA here is from genome assembly GCA_027081695.1 of Acidilobaceae archaeon. Taxonomy (GTDB): domain Archaea; phylum Thermoproteota; class Thermoprotei_A; order Sulfolobales; family Acidilobaceae; genus S143-63. The sequence continues at coordinate 7,632 of JALWJI010000023.1, forward strand.
TTGATACAGGCATGTTTCTTTCAAAGTACTTCTTGGGATTACTAAGCATATTTGAACCCGATAGACTCAATAAACACTAGTGGTGTATACAGTGCCATCCGAGCCACCTAGAGAAAAATGGGCTAAAGAATATCCACGATGGTTTGACTGGATAATTGAAGAAGCTGAGATCTATGATTATGGCAGATATCCAGTTAAAGGCATGGGCGTATGGATGCCTTATGGATTCCAGATAAGGAGAAGAATAATTGAGCTAATCAGGGATCTACTAGACGCTAGGGGACACGAGGAAGTACTGTTCCCTATGCTTATACCCGAGATACTTCTGAGGCGTGAGACAGAGCACGTAAAGGGCTTCGAAGACGAGGTATACTGGGTAACTCACGGTGGACTCAAGCCCCTTGACGTAAAACTAGCTCTCCGACCAACAAGCGAGACGAGTATCACGTATATGGAAACTTTCTGGATAAAGAGCTACAAGCAACTACCAAAGAAATACTATCAGATAGTAAGCATCTTTAGATACGAGACAAAGGCCACGAGGCCAATGATACGGTTGAGAGAAGTCACGACCTTCAAGGAAGCACACACGGTACACGACAGTTTTGAAGACGCGGAGAGACAAGTCAGGGAAGCACTGGAAATATACCTTGAGTTCTTCGATCGCCTCGCTATACCATATATTGTGTCTAGAAGGCCTGAATGGGACAAGTTCGCAGGAGCCCTCTATACTATAGCGATAGACACCATAATGCCCGACGGAAGAACACTCCAAATAGGAACAGCACACAACCTAGGACAGAACTTTACGAAGGCATTCGATTTCAAAATACAGCTACAAGACGAGAGCCTAGACTATCCATGGCAGACAAGCTACGGAATAAGTGATAGAGTAGTAGCCACAGTAGTCTCAATTCACGGAGACGATAGAGGAACAGTCCTGCCACCAAACATAGCTCCAATACAAGTAGTAATAGTTCCTATACCGGCCAAAGACGAGGAATCGAAGAAACAAATCGATACACTACTAGACCAAGTAGTTAAGGCCTTGAAAGGAGCTGGTATAAGGGTAAAGGTAGACGATAGAGAAGAGATGCGTCCAGGAGCCAAATTCTTCTACTGGGAGACAAGAGGTGTACCAGTAAGAATAGAGATCGGCGCAAAAGAGGCCAAAGAGTCAAAACTCACACTAGTAAGGAGAGACACCCTTGAGAAGAAAACAATCGAGGCGGAAAACGTAGTAGTCGAGGTTCGCAAACTGTTCGACGAGATCTACAACAATCTCTACAAACGGGCATGGAATTATCTAAGACAACGTATCAAGAGAACAGACAACATCCAGGAAGCAAAAGACTGGATAAAAGACAGGAAAGGCGTAGTCGAACTACCATGGTGCGGCCACGAAGAATGCGCTCTAAAACTAGAAGAGGAACTGGAAGGTAAAGCACTCGGCACTCCCTGGCCGCTCGAATCGGCTCCAGAGACTGCTAAATGTCCCCTATGCGGTAGAAAAGCTATAACGTGGATGAGATACGCCAAGAGCTACTAGCATCCCTGAAAGCTAGGATTTAATAACTAATATCCATAATAGCGTAGGATGGGTAGGGAAGATGCCAAAGAAGAGGGAGAGCAGAGGAAGGAGAAAAGGTGCAAAGGGAAAAACAGGCACTATACAATGCGATAACTGCGGTAGACTTGTACCCGCCGACAAAGCAATATGCGTGACCAGAATGTACAGCCCGGTTGATAGGGCGTTAGCAGAGGAACTAGAGAAAAGAGGTGCAATAATAACAAGATACCCAGTAACAAAGTGCTACTGTGTATCATGTGCGATACACTATGGTATAATAAAGATAAGGCCCGAAAAAGAAAGAAAGCCCAAGAGATTCGAGCTGTAGGAACAGAATAGTAGTAAGTTCATCTCATAAAATTAGTCTCTCCGTAATTTCCCCGTATATTTTCTCTACAGGATTCATATTCAAAAACGTAGAATTCTTTACATGGGGATAAATCCCCTAGTGTATAATTTATAATACAACATGGAGGATTCATAGTGGGCCTAGTAGATGTACTGACAGGCTTAAAGTTAATAACTGACAGGATGTATGCTGTGCAGGTAGATTTCGTGATTGCAGGCCCGATAAACTTATGGGCGAGAGGGTTATTGAAGAATCCCCGGCCTCTATACGTTGTAATGGTATCCGACAAACACGATAACGTGGAGAGATCGTTGAAAGCACTGAGGATAAGAGCCGTTGAAACAGAATGGCCTGTAGAATACCAGCATATAGAATCCAATAGAATATTTTCCGGAGTTGTTGACAATGCATATAGAGTGGCACTAGTATCAGATCCCCTTAAGCTGGAAGCATTAGGAGAATATACTAGTGTAGAAAGCATAGCTAGAAGATCTAAAATAGTCCTGATAGAAGACAAACCCCTAAGGCTTGCTCCCATATGGGTCGAACTAAATCTCCATGAGGGAGAAAATAATGGCTAGACATAAAAAGCTGAGGAGAGCTAGCGAATCGTACGCAGTATGGTTTCTGGAGGAGAACGGATACTCTGTTCTAGACGTAAACAGGCCCCTTAGAATCAACGACTTAGAGATATCCGACATAGATATAGTTGCCGAAAAAGACGGCGTAGTCTACGCAGTCGAAGTTAAAGCCGGACTAGCCGATGTTAACACTATTAGACAAGCAAAAGTAAATGCTGACCTTGCCGGATACAAGCCTATGGTCATAGCGAGAGGCATAGATGAAAAAGCACGCATTATATCCGATAAACTCGGCGTAGAGGTCATAGTTCTACCAGACATCCTATATGCAGGATTCGACGATCTCAAGCATGCAGTCAAGGAAGCAATATATGATTTCATCGAAGAATTCGTTGAACACGTTGACTGTAAGAACGCTATAAGTCAAATTGACATATTAACGAAACTGGCAGGTTCAAGCAATTTCAAGGATTTCGCAGAGAAACTAGGTCTATCCCTGGAAGAATCGGCTCGAGTTCTCTATAAGTTAAAGGAGCAAGGACTAATTCCTAAGGCAACATTCAGGAAAGCAAGATTTTATGCTAAAATACTAATAGTAATCTGCGGATCATTTATACAATATAAAGAGAGATAATTATATTGTGCCCCGCCCCTGACACCGGCGCTCATATTGCCGAGGGCTCCTCGGATCCTTATATCGCGCCGGTTCATACAGCGGGGCTAGTGTGCCCTGGCCATTTATTATAAGTTAGTGGTAGGACCTAATTATTTCTAGTAATTCTGAATATAGTATTAGGACGCAGTGTCATTGAGATGAAGTGTAACAGTCTTCCTAGTTCTCTTCTTCCCGCTTGATGTGACTGTTACTTGCTCATGTTCGATTCCCGAAATCTTGGACTTATAATATTTAGATAGACTCTTAGCAAGTTTTAGCGCTGATCCTCTATCTGAGAAATATACGTTTATTTGTTTCTTTATTCGTACGAGATCTACGAACGATCTTGACAGACCGAGCTTCAAGATTTCCATATAGATGTTGTTCTCGAGTTTGTCTGGGTCATACTTACCTCTTATTTGTAGTACAGTATCGTATTCGCCGCTGACACGTACTTTACACAGAGGGCATATACTCGGTCTTAATCGAATTGTTATAATTTTGATCTCTCTGACTGGTACATCGTCTATGTCTGCTTTTATGTGTAGGCTTATTTTTGTGGACCAGTTGGGCATGGTCTCGTACTCGATTCTTTCCAGTTTTATATTCTTCGCGTAACTACCTGTTCTCATTGCATGATCGATACTCCGTCTAACTATGTAATAGGCAATATTATTGACGGCTTCGTGAAACGAGTGTACCTGTATCCATTTACCTTTAATTCTAATACTGCCACAGTATCTACATATCTCGTATTCGTGTTTTTCCTCGATAGACAGAATCCCGTAATGCCTTACATAACATTCTGGACAGAGCCCTCTAACCACGACTTTGGTTTCGCGTCCACAGCTTGGGCATATCCTGGTCATTATACCTACAACACCTTATACACTAGAATCACTCATGATACCTATGAAGAATAGAAGTACAACTAACCTGTAAATACGTTTGTAGTATAATCAGTCATATTCGCTGTTTAGTTTATTTACTAGTTTCTCAGCAGTTTTTATCGCCATGTGATATAGTTTCTCTGATATGAGGCCCTCGTTATATGCGTTATCGAGTTCTTCTCTATCTATTATTTCGGCCGGCTTTCCGACTTTCTTTATTACATCAACAAGCAAATCGATGTATTTTATCTTTCCATGACCTATCTCAGGAGGAGTGTTAATATTTGCATAGACTCCCAATAGGTCACCGTCCTTCGTATAATATTCGTGGATGAGATACCAGTTTCTTGTGTTTAGCTTGGTTACTGCCCTGTCGCCAGGTTCTTTCTCGAGGCCTAACCCGTCAAGGATGCCTGGCTTTGTGAATACTCGATCGAGCTCTACATCGATTGAATCATTAGTTACTCGTGCAGACACTAAGTTGAACGGTCCTAGTCTAATTGTTTTTCCATTTGGCTTGATATGATCGAATAATATGCCTCTGTGCGACCTTTCGAGGAGAAAGTATGATATTGCAAGGCCGTTATCTGGAGAGGGTTTGCCAGTGAGTCTACTAGCGTTCTCGGCACAGTCCACGAGTAGGCTCTCGGTCTCCCCGAAACTTTTTAACGAGTGGTGATAGGTAATTGTTGGTCTTGCTTCCTTCCTATATTTGTCTAAGATTAGCTTTGCCACGCTCGGAAGAGTTAAAAATCCTAGGAATTCTCCTTGCCTTATAACGCTTAGCTGTGAGGGCGTGTTTTCCACGAGATCTTGTATTTCTCTTGTTAGTCTCTTTATCTCCTCCTCTATTTCTGGTGGTTTTCCGAGCCTGCTATTGCTCCGGAAATGAACATGATATTTGTCGAGATCAGCGGAGAATCCTGCAGTCATTAGGAGATCTGCTTTGAGGTCTGGGTCTTTGATATGCTCGCTAAAACTTACACCGCTTCCGGGATAGGAGACTATTACATAATCTCCGACTAGTCTTAGGCCTGGCTTTGCGATGATTTTCCCGTCAGGGCTATCATGTACAATGGTTATGTAGTAGTAGTCTCCAGGAGTTAGGTCACTACACTGGTCGCTTCTTACTATTATCTTCCTCTTATCGGGTAGTAGGTAGACGCATGTATTGTTTGTATGTTCTTGGAGCAGTGCTGATACTATGGTGTTGTTCCCGTATTTGCTTTTTTGTATTGTAACATACTCCAGCTCATTAATCAGTGTATTGAATACGGATTCTCCGGCTTTCCAAGGATAACCGAATACAAGTATTGTGTCTGGTTTATCTCCGAGACTCTTGACGGTAACGTGAGCGGGAGCCTCTATTGCTGGGATGTTGAGTTTTTGCTGTAGAACCTTGCTCATGTCTGCAATAATGTATCCCTTCCTATGTAACATTACTGTTAGAGCTGTCGCGTATATTCCTCTTATCCTAACCCTATAGACGCTCATTTCTTCGAACACCATTCCTACTCCTAGTCTCTAGATAATTGACACTATACATGATGTCTGGAGAGACCATTGTATAAACCTAGATATTCATAGGTATTCACATCAGCATTCCTAATGGTTAATAAAATAATGGGATATTAGACTCGGAGACCTTAATCCCTGACTGTTTCAAGAATGCTTATTGCTTGCCAGATCTTAGTTCTGGCATGGAACGGCATATTCGGATCTTGGCTTACCTCGTCTAAGGCGCTTATCGCGTTTGCTGCCCTTACAGCTGGCGAGAGGCTAAGATCTCTAAGATACGTTAATGCATTGGCAGCGGCTCGACGTATGTTTCTAGGAACACCTGTATCGTTAACGATGCTTGCGAGAACCGCCATCGCCATCCTTATCTTTGCCTCATTGTCTAGAGGTGCTTGTGCGCTCATTTCATTATCCCTCCATTTAACGCCACATTTAACTAGTCTAAGCGTTCACAATTAAGATTTTACTTTTCCATGTTCAAAACAGTATAAAAGAGTTATAATAAAAGAACCTGTAAAATTAAATCAGAGTGAATGAGATGAATATATGCGCGGGCGTAGGGGATTGTCGAGACTAATTATCAGGGAGCTCTCAGATCCGTATGAGTTTATCGAGGCGGTAGAAGTTCAGAAAAGCGCGTGGAGAATGAACGATTATAGGGAGGCCGCTCCAGCACATTTACTTCGGGCTCTAGCAGACAATGGGGGGTTAGTCCTAGGCGCTTTTCTCGATAATAGACTTGTGGGGGTCTCGTATGGGTGGCCTGTATATAATGAATATTTCTACAGTCATGCAACAGGGGTAGGGTCTAACGTAAAGTATAAGGGTGTGGGTTTCGAACTGAAAGCCACTCAGCGCGCGAGAATACTCGAAAAATATGGCCTCGAAAAAGCGATGTGGACATTTGATCCATTACAGGGACTAAACTCTGTTTTTAACCTAGCCAAACTAGGCGCTATAGCCCGTATATATTTGCTCGACTATTATGGCGAGATACGTGATTCAATAAACATCGGTCTTGGAACAGACCGGGTTAAGATAGAATGGTACTTGACAAGCCGTAGAGTACTCTCAAGACTCGAAAAACGCTGCAAGCCATCCCTAAGGAGACTCAATGATATGGAGCCAGTTATTTCAATAAAGTACTCGTTTATAGACAGCATACCTATACCAGATGATATCATGCCTGTTTCAAAGCTGCTAGAAAGAGATATCGTTATAGTACCTATACCAAGAAACGTCTCATCCCTAAGAGAGTACTCTAGAGAACTGCCGTCAAAATGGAGAATGGCCACTAGAGAAGTCTATAAGACTCTTATAGAAGAAGGCTACGTGCTAGTCGATTCTATAAGATCAGAGAAATCAGGTATAGTCTATAATATTTTATGGCGTGCGGATCTGCGGGATATACTAAGTGGAGAAGAGCCTTGGAGAGAATGCTAGCATTCTCTAAGCCTAGATTTTGTGTAGAGCGCTATAATTACTGCATAGTCTATTATTAGAATACCATAGGTCTCTATGACTGCTGCACTAGGCCATCCCACAAGTATTTCTACTAATAATGCTACCGGAAATGCTAGTATACTAGCCCATAACGCGGACTTAACCAAATTATCTTTTATTTTCTTGTATATCCCGGACAATATAATTATCAGCGATATGTCTGCCTGGATAAAGAACCATGTAGACACGAACACGTGAGGACGCGTGCCCGAAGGATAAACTCCTATTAGTGCTAGGAAGACTCCAGCAAGCACCATATAGGACCAGCCAACGAGCTCAATATTATTTAATGGACAACTCATGCATCCTAGGCTAAACAGTATTATCATAGCACCTACTATCATAAGCCCATAATTGTAGAGCCCAGGGCAACAACTAATAGATCCTCCGAAATCACTGAATGCGTCCTTAGTAAATACAAACCATGAGCTGTTAAGGACCCAGGACGAAATGATGACAATCCAAGCGGCTATTACAGCAACGAACCCCACAAAGCATAGCTTCCTGCCTATATTTTTAGGATTCATTCTCATACACCACGTACTTGTTCATACCAGGTAATATCCATAGGAATCCCCTAGTAATAGGATATTTTTCGAAATAATAATATTCTGTGGAGCCGATAGACCCTATAAGTGGAGGCACTTTGGTGGATGCACCTTGAAGATCCCGGGTAGACTAGGAAACCTTCTAAACGAATGCGGAAGACTACTACAAGTCGCACTCGACTTCATAGATCCTTGGAAAGCACTAGAAACAGGAATTATATCACTTGTAGGAAAACCAGTGATACTCGAGGCAGGTACACCTCTGATAAAATCATATGGCATGCAAAGCGTAAAGATGCTTGCAAGCATACCGGGCGTAAACGCAGTGGTTGCCGACATGAAAACAATGGATACGGGAAAACTAGAAACAGAACTAGCCGCGTCATACGGGGCAGACGTAGTCACTGTACTCTCCGTAGCACCCGATGAAACTATCAGATCCATGGTCGAGACCGGAGAAGACTTAGGCGTAGCTGTCTACGGAGACCTCATCGGGCATCCAGAACCTATCAAGAGAGCCGAACAACTCTGGGAGCTAGGAGTACACGTGGCTCTGTTCCATATCGGTATCGATCTCCAGGAGAAACTAGGTCTCTCTGCAGGAGAAAGAGTAGAAACAGTAAAAAGACTCAAAGAAGTTTTCCCAGGACCAATAGCAGTAGCTGGAGGAATAAGACCAGAAGAGGTCTCCAGTCTCTCCGAGGCAGGAGCCGACATAATCATTATAGGAGGAGCAATAACTAGAGCGGAGAACCCGAGGAAAGCCGCGCTCGAAGCATATCAGCTCCTTGGATCGAGGTGCTAATAAAGGGATGACGCCAGACTACAAGCTCCAATCATATAAAGATATAATAGAACACGTAAAAGAGAATTCATTAATTATCATGCCAATCGGCAGTATAGAACAACATTGTGAAGCACCATTAGGCACTGATTCCATAATAATAGAACAAATAGCCAAGCTTGTTTGTAGTTATCTAATGAACGAGTATAACGAGAAGTGCCTGGTTGCGCCGACGATCTATTATGGTCATAGTCCTGAATGGATTAATTGTCCAGGCACAATATCCCTAAGGGCAGAAACATTCAAGATGCTTGTAGAAGACATAATATACTCCCTGGTTTCAGCAGGGTTCAAGAGAATAATCTTATTAAATGGTCATGGAGGTAACTCTGGATTATTAGACGCTATTGCCAGGGAATTTTCAGCATACCTCCACAATATAACCTTGCTCGTTATAGACTATTGGAAGCCCGCCGAGCTTAAACTAGGCCACTGCGACGGACTCGAGTCATTCTTCCTAAGAGAGACAATAGGAAAGGACATCGACTGTAATTGTACTAAGAAAATCGATCTAGGAAAAGGACACACTAGGTTCACGGCCACCGGAACCAATCCCTGTGGCGTAAAGCTAGTCGTTGAAGAAGAAAGACAGCCTATAAGCCTAGAAGAGGTCGCTAGACGTATAGTTGGCGTAATAATAGACGCTCTGAAATAGAAATAGGTGCAGGCCTAAATGGCTAAGATCGTTATAATCTACGATCCTGATCTTGAAGAAGTAAGCAAGACATTACAGGAACTAATTGATAGAGGAGCCTGGATATCGTTATACGGTAGCTGTATGGTTGAATACGAGGGTAGGGGCTACAGTAAAAGCACATGGGGAGATAAACACATTATGATTAAGCCCTCAGGAAGTATAATCATACACGGCTATAAAGGGTTCAGACCAGAAAACTGGCAACCAGATAATAGCGTATTCACGATAGAGACAAGAGAATACTTAGTTATCAAAAGCATAAGGAAGAAACCACGAGAGACACTCAACGTGATATGCAGAAAGATACATGGGTTGATGGCTCTTGAAGACTTTGAGACGGGACAATTCGTAATGTATGTTGATGAACACGAAATAAGAGACTACCTGATAAAGAACCCAGAGATAATCGAGCCGGGCTTTCGTCCAGTCAAAAAAGAAAAACCCGTTGAACCAGGGTTCATAGACATATACGGTATGGATTCGTCAGGAATCCCTGTAGTGGTCGAGATAAAGCGTGTTAAGGCAAGTGTAGAGGCAGTGAAACAACTTGAGAAATATCTGTTAGCTTTAGAGAAACATGGTATAAATGCAAGAGGTATACTGGTTGCTCCAGGATTCACGGAATCTGCTATAAAGGAGGCATACAGAGCAAGAATAAAGCTTGTGCCGATTGATCCTCTAGAGATCCGGAAGAGATTATCCAAGAAGGACTCGCATAGGCGTAGACTAACAGACTATCTCTAGATAGTGCTAGGAAGTGTATTAACACTCGTATATCCAGACGTAAAACTTATCGAAGCCTCCATGTTTTTCTTTTTTCGCCTCAGCGTACTCCTCGAGTTCTTTAATAGAGAGTCCCTTTAGTTTCAACCATGTTCTAAGAGCTTCGTATAGATCAGCTGCTTCTTCTATATTCCTTGCCTCTAAGAGTTCATTTGCTTCTTCTACTATTTTCCGTAGAAGAAAATCTTCTATCTCGTTTTTATCGAGGAGGAACTTGATCTCGCCTCTAGAGATAATTTCAGGTATTTTGTCTCTAACTAGTTTAGTACATTTGTCCAATGTATCATCTCCACAGGTATTTGTATCCTTGTAGGAGATGGGGATGGTCTAGGTTATGTGGTATGTAGATATTGTTATTTTAGGAGTGCCTCTTCTGCTGCGACTTCTGGGTTGAAGCTGATGTATTCTATCATGCTTCCTCTGATTAGTGCTTTTCCAATACGTGCCCTTATTGTTTTTCCATCGTCCTCTAGCAGTACTGTATCGTCGAGGACCAGGTTCATTGTGCTGTCTGTTGCTAGTAGAGTGCCCATGTATTCGCTTCCATCTTTTAGCCTAACGTATATCTGTTTCTTCATGTGTCTCCTGAGATATCCTAGCGGGTTTGGTCTATGTTGCTGGCTCATTGCCATTTCACCGTCCCATGGCCTAATTGTTTATGAATGGATATTTATAATGTTATGTAATTACTCAACATGCTCAACTATGGAATCGAATAAATACCCGTCCTGTATCGTCTTCGCCTTATAATATTCTTTTGAGGATGTACTCTTCACAGATCCTATTCCTATCCTTGCAGAATTTGACGCCTTCAAGCTCAAGTAGCCTTCGCTTGAAATATGCTCCCCCAAGACTATAACCTCCTAATTCACCGTTGCTCCGAACAACCCTGTGACACGGGACGACTATTGGTTCGTCATTCATTTTTACGAGCATGCCAGCGACCCTGGGATGAACCCCTAGTATTTCTGCTAGGGCTTTATACGTAGTGACTTTCCCGGGCGGGATAAGAAGCAGTAACTGCTTTGTTAATTCAAGCAAATAATCGAGTTTCTTGGACGTACCCAAGAAGGACCCCTTCCATGACCTAGAAGGATTTTACAGGCTGCTCTGCTCCACAAGCCTCGCATACTAGTATCCAGGCCTTACCCCGCTTCTCTAATCTTGTATCTATACTACCACATGTGGGGCACCTTACGTAGTTCTTTAGGAACAGGTCGAGGAACTTGGCGATTACTTTTCTAGACACCTTCACGTTTAGTATGAGTTGGCCACTATTGGGGTCATAGCTTCCTGCCGCTGCCAGTTCTTTCTGGAGATATCTTGCAACAAGCGTTGGATCACGTTTAAGCTTTATACTGATCTCCCTGAAGTTCCTTACTACTGTCTGGTTTCCTAGACGTATGATCTGGGGAGTTGGAAGAGTATAGTCGGCAGTGCCGCTTTTAGGAGGAACCTTTTGATAGAGTCTCTCTAGTAGTGCTTCGTAATCGTAAAGTATCTTTTTCTCGTCGCTCACTTTCTTCACCTTTTTGTCTCTGTATAGTTTAAAGAATAATAACATATCCGTTGATATAGCCCTACTAGAATAGCTGGCCCTGAGAAACAAACCAGAAATACTAGTGGCTGCAGGGGAGCACGCTCTATGAAGAAAACCTACTATATCGAGACATATGGGTGTGCACTAGCCCAGTACGAGAGTCTAATGATGGAAGAGATACTTAGAAATAGAGGTTTTCATAATCTAAACGATCCTTCAAGTGCAGAAGTAATAATTGTAAACACTTGTGCTGTTAGACTAGACACAGAGCAAAGAATAGTCGAGCGTTTAGAACAACTCCAAAGGATTAACCCGAGAGCAAAGCTAGTTGTTGCAGGATGCCTCGCGTCGGCTAGACCAGGTCTAATTAAGCGTGTTGCAAAAAAGGCTTCATTACTCTCGCCTCAAAACGCTTCTAGAATACTGGAAGCTGTAGAATCAAGGAATCCTGTCATACATATAACTAGGGAAAGGGATACTAGAGTCCACGCATATATGCCGGTTAAGGGTAGAATTGCAACCATAATGATCCAAGAGGGATGTAGAAACAAGTGTTCCTATTGTATAACAAAGCTAGCCAGGGGAGCCCCAAAGAGTTATCCTCCTAGACTAATCATAGAACAGGTTAAAAGAACAGTGGAAAAAGGAGCATTAGAGATCAGGCTCACTGGCACTGATACAGGGGCATATGGTGTAGATCTGCCCGGCAAGATTAATGTAGCGGATCTAGTAAACATGATTCTCGACAAAGTTCCCGGCGAGTATTACATAAGAATAGGAATGATGACTCCAGAAGAAGCGATAAGAATAATTGACGATCTTATAGAAGCATATAGAGATGATCGTGTATTCAAGTTCTTCCATATACCGGTTCAGTCAGGATCCAATAAAGTTCTCCGTATAATGGGAAGAAGATATACAAGGGAAGAATACGAGGATCTCCATAAATCTATTAAGAAGCATTATCCGGACTCGCTGTTCGCTACGGACATAATAGTTGGTCATCCGGGAGAAACCAACGAGGACTTTCAGGAGACAGTAGAACTAGTCAGGAAACTTAGGTTTGAAAGAGTACATCTAGCACAATATAGTATAAGACCGCATACCAAGGCTGCATCCATGAGACAAATATCCGATCGGGTAAAGAAAGAGAGAAGCATAGTTTTGACTAAACTAATTGAAGCTATAGGAAAAGAGATTTACGGTAACTATGTAGGAAAGATAGTTGACGTAGTTATTGTATCAAAATCTTTTAGAGGAGATAAGTACACTGCTCGTATGCATAATTATTTCCCGGTGGTTGTCGACTATAGTAATGGAGAGCCACCAAGGAAGCCTGTTAAAGTAAAAATAATAGACAATTCATTCTTCGATCTACGTGGAAAAATATTATGAATACACTACTCTTCTTCCTCCCACTCATCTATCTCCTCTTCCTCTTCCCAGAGCTCTTCTTCCTCTATTTCTTCCAGTTCTTCCTCGTCAAGTTCTTCTAAAAGTTCTTCTTCGTAATCATCTTCTTCCCAGAATTCTTCCTCTTCAAGCTCGAATTCTTCCTCCTCTTCCCAGAATATTATCATTATTATCACCCTTCATACAACTATATTTCTCCTGCCTCCAGATACCATCTATCATACTGGAGAGGTTAAAAAGATAGAGGCGTTAAACGCCATGATAGAAGAATACGTTTACGATTTCAAACCACGGTGCGCCATCGTTATGGCTCCTTGGGAGCTAGAACGTCTCAGGTACACGGTCGAGAAAAGTAAAGCAGTTATGAAGGCAGGCCATGGATACATGAATATAGGAATAAAGAGAGCTGACAAATATGTGGAGGTTAGAGTCCTAGACGGGACATGTAAAGGTTATGTTGTTAGAATAGATCCCAGTGTATTTAAGAAAACGGAAATCGATCAGAAGAAAATGTATGTTGTCTCAGATGAGAATGTTTCTGTTGTGGAGATCAGGTCCGGGAAGTACTATAAACTACTGCCTACTGTCCCAACGAGCTATCCTTCCTTAGAGATATCAGGGATACACATGCACAGGATATGGAATTCGGATCCAAAACAAGACACTATACAGAAAATACGTGCTGCCAGAATAAGGAGAGGCGACATAGTACTCGATACTTGTATGGGGCTTGGATATACAGCGATTTGGAGCGCCAAGCGAGGAGCACACCGTGTTTATACAGTCGAGATCGATCCAAACGTTATAGATATCGCTGAACAGAATCCCTGGAGCTGGGAGCTGGATCGGGACAATATCATGACTATTAAAGGCAATGTTACTAGACTTATACGTGAGTTTCCAGATAATTTCTTTGATAAAATTATCCACGATCCTCCAAGGATATCTGCGGAGACAGGAGACCTGTATGGTAGCGAATTCTACCGAGAGTTGTACAGGGTACTGAAACCAGGAGGCGTTTTGTTCCATTATACGGGGAACCCTGGGAAAAAGAAGAAAGGGAACTTCCCGGGCCGAGTAGCGTCGAGGTTAAAGAACGCGGGCTTTTCAAAGGTTCTAATTAGGGTGGAAGAGGCGTTGGGAGTAGTCGCATTTAAGGAGTAATGGAGGGAGGATGGTGGTTAGTATTAGTAGGCTCCATGTTGCTTAGTCCATTCCTCGTAGAGTCTTAGCATGTTCTTGTCTACGCTGGGTTTCCGCTTCTTCAGTACTTCTTCGAAGTCTCTCATGGAAACAGGTCTAGGACCCTTACCTGTCTTGAAGTATTCTCTTATCGTTCGAAGGTGGGCGTCGGTCACAATATCCTTTATGTCGCTGGCACTATAGCCTTCTAGTTCCTCGGCTAGTTTCTCTATGTCTACGTCATCTGCTAAGTGGAGTTTGCCTGTGAGCATTTTGAGTAGTTGTATTCTTGCCTCCTTGTCGGGTAGTGGAACGTATATTCTCTTCTGGAATCTTCTAATGAAGGGCTCGTCTAGTTTCCATGGCTTGTTGGTTGCTCCTATCACATACACGTGTATTTTTGATCCCTTATCTTGGAGTCCGTCCATTTCTTTTAGGAACTGGTTTCTTACTCTTACTTCTCCTCCTACCTCGGTCGAGTGTACTCCTAGTAGAGCGTCTATCTCATCGATGAATATTATTACAGGTGTTCCCTCGCTGGCTTTCTTCCGGGCATATCTGAAGAGTTTCTTGACGTTTTTCTCTCCTTCACCTAGCCATTTGCTCATGATGCCTGCGGCATCGACATATAGGAACTCACCGTCTACTTCGTTTGCAACTGCAGCAGCTAACATTGTCTTACCTGTCCCAGGCGGCCCGTAGAGTAGTATTCCTCTAGGCCATCCGAGCGGGAATAGGTCTGGTTCCTTTATTGGGTATATTATTGATTCTCTTATTGCTTCCTTGGCGTGTTCTAGTCCTGCTATGTCTTCAAATCGTATTGATGCGCGTGCTCCTACCTCTACGAAATCGGGTAGCTCTGGATTATCGTTGTTGCCGGAGGGAGTCGGTCCTGGTTTGAACTCTACTCGGTATTCTTCGTCTTCTTGTGCACTGATCATGACCATTCGTTTCTCCATTTTCTTTTTCTTGACATAGAGCCTCTGTAGCTCTCTTCTATAGATGTGGATCATTGGATAGTCTGGGAAGTTCCTAACGATATCTTCTAGTATTTGTATTGCTTTCTTGAGTTTCTCGTATGCTATATCATAGTCGCCGTTCTTTTCCGCCTGTATGTATGCTCTTAGGTATTTTCTATAGTGTGTGCTGAGCTCGTTTACCGCGTGGAACACTTTTCTTCACCCCGGCCCGGCTAGTACTCTCTGTTATTGTATTAGGCCGGGGTAGCTTCGGCGCCAGCCTTGTTCTTAGTAACTGTTATTACTCCCTTAGACGCTAGCCTGTAGAGTACTTCCTTTACAACTTTTGGTGAGACGCCAAGGTCTTTGGCCGCGGCTTTTAGGCTGATAACGCCGTTTCTAGCTTTTATGTAGTCTATTAGTTTAGCTTCTAGTTCTTCGTAGTCTATTGTCTTCGGGACTTCGGGTACTAGAGCCTCGCTCTCAATGTGGGCCTCTTCCATGGCTTGCTTGATTAGGTCTCTTACCTCGTTGTCGAATTCAGTTATGCTTAGTTTGCTAGGCATGGTGTCTGCTAGGGCTGAAGTGCTTCTGTAGATTTGTGATACGACGTCTCTTGTTGAGTATAGTGTGGCGACGAATTCTGGGCTTACGCTCTCGATGTATTCTCCTAGACCTCTGAGTATTGGGTCCATGTATCTGGCTATGGCAGTCACATTGTCGAGAGTCCTTGCTGTCTCTAGCCTGCTCTCCATGATTGAGAGCAGTTTAATATACGCGATTATTCCCTTGAGTACTTTCTTCTTGAGTACAATATCAGCAGCTATGGTCTCAGCAGTGTCTTTATCATTGTTCTTTAATGCTATTATCATGCTCTCCTTTAACCTGTGGAGGTCGTCGACAAGCTTCCTCTTTAGGCGGTCTAGTTCTTCTTGGCTCATTTTAAGCCTTGTAAGTAACTCTGTGAACGCCGGAGAGTCCTGTGCTAAGAAGCTCGGGACTCCCGGCTCTTCAACCTCGCCCCATACTTCGCCCCAGTCTTTTGCCGCTGGTCTTGAGAATATTCTTCTTATTACGTCTACTACCATTGTAATATGGCACCTCCTAAAGCCTCCGAGTATATCATTATAGGCTGTATAAAGGTAATGGGAGTGAGCCCCCGTAACACCGAGTAAATACTAAAGGATCCCATTAGAGACCCACTCCTTAAGTCAGGGAAAACAATATAAACCTGTCCAAGTACATGAATTTACATGCCTG
>JALWJI010000024.1 GCA_027081695.1 Acidilobaceae archaeon
CTATAACAGCCTTCTGCTCCATAGTTACCAATTACAGAGAGCAAACTATACATTTAAATTATGCAAGTACAGATCCCCCTAACAATAAAAAATAGATTGCTTAAAAATTTTATAATAAAAATACTATAGTGAGTTCTACAATCTACCTGGAAACTCTTTTAATTAAACAATATATGCTAACTCTTGGACAGTCAAATAAAACCTAGTAAAAATAGAAAGATAATTAACACGTATCCTCCTTAAGTGTTCCCCGCTTCCCAGAATATTATATTCCTAGTATGCTCAAAACTCTTATTAGAATAATACTAGATAAAATAATCAGCTATAAGGATTTATCTAAATCACCAGTGTATATAGAGTCATCCTACCTACCAGAATATATGGGTGCCAGAACTGTCATCCAACATAGGCAACGCATTAAAAGAGCTTAGGCACCGGCTGGGGAAAGACAAGGTTATAGAAGATCCGGCAATATCAGTGCTCTACACCAGGGAGCCCAGTGGTATAAGGGGAAGCCATGTAAAGGCAGTGGTTTTCCCAGAAGAGGAAAAAGACGTCTCCTTGATCCTGAGAACCGCGTACAAGTATAATGTGCCCGTTTACCCGCAGGGTTCGAGCACGAGTCTCTCCGGCAATAGTGTTCCATTAAAGCCAGGCATCGTCGTCAGTATGGAGCGCATGAACCGGATCCTCGAGATTAGCATTGTAGACAGCTATGTCGTCGTGGAGCCTGGTGTGAGGATAGAAGATCTCAACGTCGAGCTCGCAAGGCATGGATACATGTTCCCCGTGGATCCTGCCAGTAGTAGTGTCGCTACAGTAGGAGGAGCCATAAATAACGGAGCAGGCGGGCTCCGCGGAGCCAAGTATGGTACTATGCGTGACTGGCTCCTAGCAGTTAGGCTAGGCATAGCTGATAAGGAGGGATCTATACTGAGCCTCGGATGTTATACTGTAAAGTGTAGATCAGGCTACGACCTCGCACGCCTCATAGTGGGGAGCGAGGGAACTCTCGGCATCGTTACACGAGCCGTTCTCCGGATAACTCCTCTGCCGGAGGACACAGTGTACGCGTTATCCTTCTTCGATAGCTTAGAGGATCTAATGGAGGCATTCATAGAGATAAGAAGGAGCAGGCTGAACCCCTTCATGCTAGAATTCATGGATTCCGCAACAGTAGAATATGCAAGCAAGAGCCTCGCTCTCCCCTACAAGCCCAAAGGCAACCTGTTCCTCGTAGGGATCGAGACTAGTCCAGAATCCAGTCAAAGAATACTCGACACGCTTACGAAACTATTAGAAAACCATGGTGCACATACCATTATCACGGCCCATGGCGACAAGGAGGCACACGAGAAGAAACTATTCGCAGTAAGAAAGAACCTCTTCACCGGACAGGCACGATATACGCTCGAGAAAGAAGGCGCAAGCGGCCGTATAATGGTCATGATAGAGGACATAGTCGTACCGCCAAGCAAGGTGCCTGAGGCCGTGACATTGATACGCGGCCTCGGCGAAAAATACGGCTTCACAGTGTTTATCGGCGGCCACATAGGCGACGGCAATCTCCACCCGGCGGTCGGCTTCAACGCAGAAGATGAAGAGGAGAGAGAGCGGGTCGAGCAGTGGTTCCACGAGGTCATGGAGATAGCCCTAAAGCTTGGGGGCAGTATTAGCGCTGAGCACGGTATCGGGCTACTAAAGAAGCAGGGCTTAAGAATGGAGCTCGAGTACAAGAATAGTCTCAAGGCGCTCCAGCTCATGAAGGAGATCAAGAAGGCCTTCGACCCAAAGGAACTACTTAACCCGGGCAAGGTGTTATAGCCTTGAAGGACCCCAGAGCCGAGATAATCGAGACAGCTGGCAAATGCCTTTACTGTGGTTTCTGCGAAGCTCTCTGCCCGACGAGGCCTCTTGGACCGCATAGAGGCTATGGTCCCCGGGGGAGAGTGAACATAGCATATATGTTGGCAAAGGGAGAAATAGTGGCGTCTAGCCACGTTGTAGAGAGCCTTTATAGTTGCCTGCTCTGCCGTGCATGCGAGTTAAAGTGTCCAATAGCCCTGCCTATTGCAGAAATAATAAGGAATGCGAGAGGACTCATCGCCGAGCCGGGTTTAAATGCCTCCAAGTCTCCCAGCATTAATAGGGTGCAGGTATTTGCTAGACGTACGTAGTATCCTCCGCATCCTAGCCGATAATATCAAGCGAACAGGCCTACCAGTACCAGGAGACCCGGGCCTCCTCACATCGTGGAGCACTGGCCTAGATCTACCAGAGAAGGGAGACGTCATACTATACACTGGGGGACTCTACCAGTTACTACCCTATATCGAGGAATTCGCAGAGTACCTAGAGAAGCTCGAAGGCGGTAAGGCCGGTGGACTACTCCTAAAAGCAGCGGGCAAACTGAGGAGGCTTGCTAGCCTGTCTAAGATCGTTGTCCGTCCTTCGCGGGAGAGGCTCGAGTACTCTAGGCAGGTGCTTGTCTCCATCGTAGAACTCCTAAAGAGTGCCGGTGTAGAGATCGCTTATCCCCGGAGCGTTGACTCGTATAGTGGAGTCTTGCTATACGATATGGGATTAGACACGGTGTTCAAAGAGCATGCCCGGAAGGTTGCAGAAGCGCTAGAGTCCGTGGGGGCCAAGACTATTGTAACCATTGACCCCCACACAACCCATGTGCTCCGCAAAGTATTTCCACGCTACGTGGAGGGATTTGCTCCTACAGTGAAGTCCTATATAGAGGTGCTCGCCGAGAACATTGATAATCTCCAGTTCAAGCAAGGAGACGCTGGACGAGTAGTTATCCATGACCCCTGCTTCTATGCACGCTACGAGGACATAATAGATGAGCCCAGACTCCTGCTAGGAAAAGCAGGCTATACCGTCGTGGAGCCGCGTAGAAGTGGCCGAATGACTTACTGCTGTGGCGGCCCTATCGAGAGTATTGCGCCTAGACTATCAAGGCGGATCGCTGAGACTAGAGCCCGAGAACTAGATGAGGCTGGTGGCGAAATTATTGCTACGCTCTGCCCGATCTGCTATTCTAATCTGAGGAGGGCTTATCGAGGCCTGGGGCTTGAACGGGATATACAGGATCTCAGCATATTATTGTATAGGAGGCTAGGGCCTTGAGCATAATGTTGGAAAAGGTCCTCGAGGACATCTATAAGGGGCTCGAGGACCCAGAGTTCTCAATGGCCATATCTAGGAGTGTTTCTAATGCCGAGGGCAAGCATCTCCGAGTAAAGGAATCGTATCCCTACGTGGAGGATCTCCGGCTACGGGTTCTCGAGGCTAAGAAGAAGGCGTTAGAGAACATAGACTACTATATAGACCAGTTGGCTCGGTCTCTCGAGCGTAATCATGGCGTGCTACATATTGCGAGAGACAGGGATGAGGCGCAGAGTTTACTAGGAGATCTTGTTGGCTCTGGGAAGCTAGTAATATTCAGCAAGAGCATAGTCGCCGAAGAGCTCGGACTACGCGAGTACCTTGAATCCCTCGGTAACCAAGTGTGGGAGACTGATCTAGGACAGTTGCTGATACAATTGGAGCATGGCAAACCTATGCATACGACTGCGCCAGCCATACATCTAACAATAGAGAAAGCCGCTAGACTGGTTAGAGAGAAGCTGGGAGCCGAGCTACCGAGTAGTCCGGAGCCAGAGGATATAGTTTCTGCTGTCCGCCGGTTCCTCCGAGAAATCTACTATAAGGCCGATGTAGGAATTTCAGGCGCCAATGCTGTCGCGGCCGATACAGGGTCGATCGTGCTCGTCGAAAACGAGGGCAATATCCGGCTTGTGACCGGGTATCCGCCGATCCACATTGCTGTTACAGGGATCGAGAAAATAGTGCCTTCGCTGAATGATGCAATAAGCTATGCGTTGGTTCAGGCGGCTTATGCGGGCCTGTTCCCGCCGACCTATCTCAACGTAATAAGCGGGCCCAGCAATACCGCTGATATAGAGCATCGCCGCGTGTATGGTGCGCATGGTCCCAGAGAGCTACATCTTATACTCATAGATAATGGCCGGAGACAAGCATTACTCGATCCCGGGTTAAGAGATCATCTCAGATGCATAAGATGTGGTCGGTGCCAGTGGGAGTGTCCTGTATGGCATCATACCGCTAACAAGTGGGGAGGGCCGACTTATGGAGGGCCTATGGGGGTCTTGTGGACCGCGATAACTCTCGGCAAGGAGGCTGGCGCCGAGCTATCCATGCTCTGTCTAGGATGTGCACGGTGTGACGAGGTCTGCCCTATGGAGATTCCCTTGTCTTCGCTGATAAGGGGTCTTAAGAGAGTTTATTCTTCGAAGATCTGAGCGTTTATTTTCTCTATTATGGTCTCGGCGTATCTCAGAGCTTCCATATTTTCTGGAGAGGTGTTCTTGGCCATGTTGTAGAGGTCTACGATAACTACGCTCGCATAGCCGTTGCGGATAGCCCAAATATCTGTGCCTGGCGGAGCTTCCAAGTCGTATATTCTCTCTGGCTCCCATATTGGGAAGGCTGTGTTGCCCTCTACCTTTATCCTGGTCCTGTAAACGTTCCATGCGAGCCTGGCCAATACTATTCGCCGGGGGTTAACCGGGGAGTTAACAACGATTAGAGGAGCAGCCCTACTTTTCCACCGAGAGACTAGACTACCCTGTATTAGCTGATCCGCTATCTCGGCGGATATTCTTGCGGCTGGTTCGAACTCTTCTCTCCTGGAGGCTTCCCAGTCCGTTGTGCTCACCGCTATTGCAGGTATGCCTTGGAGCGCGGCTTCTATGGCTGCTCCTATCGTGCCGCTTGTGAGGAAGTCCTCGAAGCCTAGGTTGGGGCCATGGTTTATCCCGGAAACGACTATGTCTGGTCTCCGTGGGAGGAGTGCTTTTAGAGCAATGTATACTGCGGCGGCGGGCGGTGCGTCTATGGCCCACGACATTACTGTGCCGGGAACCTCCCTCTCCTCGAGCCTGACGCGGAGCTTTATTCCTTTTCCAGCACCGCTCTGCTGGCTCGAGGGAGCTGCTACATAGATGCTGTAGCCCTTCTCTATTAATGCCTGCTTTAGGGTTTCTAGTCCTACTGCGTCTATTCCATCATCGTTGACTAGGAGGGCTGTCTTCAATTCTACGGCGCACCTAGGAGGATTCTGCCCGTTATTGTCTAATAATTATTGTGCCCTGCACGGAGGACGATCGGGATCCTTTATCTCGACGCCGAGGAGGAGGCATACTCCTGTTCTGCCATAGTAGATGCATTCTCTGCAGTGTCTCGCCGGTGACCCGTCTAGCCTTATGCCTGTCCTCCTAGCTTGCTCTGGCCGCTGGGCTTGGACTATTGCTTGTATAGGTTGTTCTTGGCGTTCTGTTTCTTGTGCTTGTTTTCCTCGCTCCTGGTAGACCTTGCATTTCTCGTATTTCTTCGACAGGCATGGGTAGGCTAGTGGGTTTACTCTTTTCTTCAGTAGTTTGCAGTATACTGCGGCTCCTTGTCTTTCTGCATAGGGACATGCCATGTTCCTGCACTCCCTCTACGGGTCGTCTGTACGGTATAGTGGAAGCGACGAGTGTGGGGAAACAGGTCTTTCCAGGTCATCAGGGTTTATTGATGGGCTATGTGTTGTTTATAGAGGGTGCATGTGTCCTCCACGATGATTATATGGCTTCTTTTGATTCTTTCTCTAGGAGTATCGTTGCATACGCCGCGAATAATGCGGGTATGACTCCTCCAAACGCGTACCATAGTCCTAGGGCTACTGTTCCTGCCTCCTTAGCCACTGTATAGGTTGGGAGTGTTAGTCCGTGTATGACGAATCCAAGGCCATAGAATAGGATGCTCTTCGTCTGGAGAGTTCTGTATAGGCTTGCGAGCAGGTATCCTCCTACTATTAGTGCTACTGGTACAAGTATGCCCATTACCCTGATGGCGCTCGAGGCGTAGATCCTGTCTGAGAGCGGTGTTATGCCGGAGTAATGGTTAAAGTATATAGTTTGAATAGTGCCTATTGCCGCTATGGCGGCTGGGACACCGTAGACTATGGCCTTGTTCTCCGAGCCCGATAGGGAAGCGGCGAACATTACCTCCATGCTAGCCCATAACACTATGAAAATTCCCCTAATAGTGTCGATCATGAGTATCTTTGAGAGTTCCTGTGTACCGGCCAGGGCATTCCAGTCGCCGCCAGCCGCCTCGTATAGGAGCTGTGCCTCGTAGCCATCCAGGAATGACTCGATGCCTACGAATATGAATCCAAGCGCTAGATATACTAGGCTAACCACGCCCGTTCTCCGATAGACTACTAGTATTAGCGCGGCCGCAGCGAAGAGCACTACTCCTGTCGCGTGAGGAAACGCTATCTCGGCCAGCACAACCCTTTCCCCACCATTAGAACATCACAAGAACAAGTATAAATGATAACACAAGGAACACGTGTATAGACCAGGCCCAGCCACAAATACAGGGAGCGGTATCGAGTAGGAAAAAGACGCTGGGAGGATCGAGTATGGACAAGATCAGCATAATAGGAGGAGGCATAGCCGGGCTATCAACAGCAATACAGTTAGCTAGGCAAGGAGTAAAGGTTACAGTATACGAGTCTGAATACCCAGGCTATGGTGCCAGCGGTA
>JALWJI010000025.1 GCA_027081695.1 Acidilobaceae archaeon
AAGAGGAGGAAATAATAGTCGCCCCAGGGGTCTTCTCGCCCTCTGTGGCTCTTCTCGCCGAATCCATGGGCTTTAGAGCAGTCTATCTTTCTGGAGCGGCTCTAACCGGGCTACTGGCAATGCCCGATTTAGGAATAATTACCCTCACTGAGCTAGCGACCGCTACAAAGTATATTACGAGAGTTATAAGTATCCCGCTCATAGTAGATGCAGATACGGGTTTCGGGGAATCCATAAACGTTCAGAGGACAATAAGAGAACTAGAAGATGCGGGAGCCGCCGCTATCCAGATAGAAGACCAGGTCCTGCCCAAGAAGTGTGGCCACCTTAAGGGTAAAACACTCGTTTCGACAGAAGACATGGTCAAGAAAATAATCGCCGCAGTAGATGCCCGTAGGAAAGACACACTTATAATAGCTAGAACAGATGCCCGAGCAATCGAGGGGCTTGAGGGAGCGATTGAGAGAGCCAAAGCATATGTAGAGGCTGGAGCCGACATTATATTCCCCGAGGCTCTTCGTAGCCTGGAAGAGTTCAAGGAGTTCGTACGATCACTACCCAATGTACCTATACTTGCTAATATGACTGAGTTTGGTAAGACACCATATCTAACCGTAGAGGAATTCAAATCTGCTGGCGTGAAAATTGTGATCTTCCCTGTAACAAGCTTCAGGATGGCTATGGGAGCCGTTAGGAAGACCTTCGAGGTGTTAAAGTCTGAGGGGACACAGAAACCCTTGATAGAAAGTGAAGCCAGCGTCAAAATAATGTCCCGGTGGGAATTCTACGATCTAATCGGGTATTATTCCTATGAGGAAGTCGATAAATCTATCGCCAGCAGAGCAAGCGAGATTATGGATAGAATAAAGGAAGATAAGAAATAAAACATTACAAGCTTTTAAGCGTCTATTGGGCCCAGACAGGGCTAGGAGGAGAAAGGTACCAGTAAGCATAGATAGGATACCATGCATACAAGGGGATAAATAATGGGAGCAAGAAAGAAAAGCGCGCCTAGAAGAGGAAGCCTAGGATTCTCGCCGAGAAAGAGAGCAAGCAGACTAGTTCCCCGTGTAAAAACCTGGCCAGAAGTTGACCTAGGAGAACCAAAGCTACTCGCATTCCTAGGATACAAGGCAGGAATGACTCATGCATACGTCATAGAGGACAAGCCTGGAAGTCCCCTCAAGGGACGCGAAGTATTTACACCAATAACGGTGGTAGAGACACCGCCAGTATACGTGTTAGCCGTGAGAGGATACGCTTACGACCCTAACAGGGGACTATACTCGGCCGGAGAGGCTTGGGTCGAGCCCCCCAAGGAACTAGAACTTGAGAGAAAGATCCCAACCCTCGGAAAATACGACACTGACAAGAAACTTGCCCAGCTAGAAGAAAAACTAGAGAACCTAAGAGAAATAAGAGTCCTCATCTCAACACAACCCAAACTAGTAGGTGGTTTAAGCAAGAAGAAGCCAGACATACTAGAAGTCAAGGTCGGGGGCGTAAACGACCTAGCAAAGATCTTCGAATACGCTAAGAACATCCTTGGAAAAGAAATCAAAGTAAACGATGTATTCTCGCCTGGGCAACTAATAGACGTCATAGCAGTCACTAAAGGAAAAGGATTCCAGGGCCCCGTCAAGAGATGGGGCGTAAAAGAGCTACCCAGATGGCACAAGCACAGGAAAGGAAGCAGGAGAATAGGAGCACGGAGCCACGGACGAGGAACCTGGTGGGAGATGCCACAAGCAGGCCAAATGGGCTTCCACCGCAGAACAGAATACAATAAACGTATACTCCTCATTGGCGAGAATGGCCACGAGATAACCCCGGCAGGAGGATTCCTCCACTACGGCGTCGTAAAGAGCCAATACACAGTACTCGCAGGGAGCATCCCCGGAGTCGTAAAGAGACCAATCGTCATGAGATACCCTGTAAGGCCCCCGAGATGGTACCTCGAGCTCGGTATAGTTGAACCAAAGGTAACCTACATTAGCCTAATGAGTAAGCAGGGCAACTAGCGGTGAGGTGAAAGGAGATGTACTCATACCTTGCACTCTATCTTAGGGATCCTATATCGGTACCAGTATATAGTTGGCAGGGAGAAGACGCAGGCCAAGTCGTACTACCAGACGTGTTCCGAGTCCCCGTGAGAAAGGACCTCATAAGGAGAGTCTATCTAAGCGAATTCACTGCAAAACTACAGCCTAAAGGAAGAGACCCAATGGCAGGAAAAAGAACAAGTGCAAGAAGTCTAGGAGCCCATCACGGAGTATCAAGAGTGCCACGTATAAGAAACAGTATGAGAGCAGCACTAGTAAACATGACTAGGGGCGGAAGACTAGCACACCCTCCACGCGTAGAAAAGAAAATACACGAAAGAGTAAACAAAAAAGAAAGAATTCTAGGCACAATGAGCGCCCTAGCAGCAACCAGTATGCCTGATTTTGTGCGCGCTAGAGGCCATATATTCAATACTGAATACCTACCGGTAATAGTGGAAAGCGATGTGGAAGAGAAGGTAACAACAGTGAAACAAGCACTAGAATTACTCGACAAACTAGGCCTAGCCCCTGACATAGCCAGAGCAAAGGAGAAGACTAGATGGCGCGCAGGAAAAGGAAAAATGAGAGGAAGAAGATACAAGAAGCCGAAAAGCATTCTATTCATAGTCGAAGACCATAGAAGCCCCTTCGCTAGGGCTGTCAAAGGACTGCCAGGAACCGATATAGCAACTCCTGAGTCGCTAAACGTACTGGTTCTTGCTCCAGGAGGAGAGCCTGGAAGACTAACACTAATTACAAGCAACGCACTCAAGGCTCTTGGAGAGAAGTATAAGGTGATATAGGATGAACAGGATAATCCTTAGAATCCATATGAGCGAAAAAGCCCTCCGCCTAATCGAAGAAGAAAACACTCTAACCCTAATAGTCGCTAGGACAGCGTCAAAACACGATATCAAAATAGCAGTAGAAAAACTCTACAACGTTAAAGTAGCAAAAGTAAGGACAATGATAACGCCAAAGGGAGAAAAGAAAGCATATGTAAAACTCGCGCCAGAGTACAAGGCAAGCGAGCTAGCAACGCAACTGGGACTCGTCTAAGGAAAAATCATCAAGCACCTTCTTTTCCATTACCAGTACTTCTTCCTTCTACTATCTCTATAACTTTCTCAGCCGCTTGAAGAAATGCCTTTGATGCCTCGCTATCAGGGTACTCTATAAAGAAGAGTTTCCCTTTGTCATTGGCTTCTCTAATTTTAGGATCTATGGGTATCCTGCCTAAGAACGGTATATTGTATTCCTCAGCT
The DNA here is from genome assembly GCA_027081695.1 of Acidilobaceae archaeon. GTDB lineage: Archaea > Thermoproteota > Thermoprotei_A > Sulfolobales > Acidilobaceae > S143-63. The sequence continues at coordinate 3,311 of JALWJI010000025.1, forward strand.
AGTTCTTCTGCTGCTCCTTTTCCAAATATATAGTGTATGCTCCCATCCGGGCATTTGAAATAAGACATGTTCTCTATTACGCCGATAACCTTCTTGTTTAGTCTATTAGCGAACGTTATTGCTTTCTTGACAATGGCCTTGGATACTTCGCTGGGTATGGTTACTAGTATGAACCCTGTTAGATTTGGTATAAGCTGTGCTATTGTTAGTTGTTCGTCTCCTGTTCCTGGAGGGAGATCAATCAGTAGATAGTCTATCTCTCCCCAGTCAGTGTAGGCTAGTAATTCTCGTATTGCGGTAGTCTTTAACGATCCTCTCCAAATAATAGGCGTATCGTCTTCTGGCAACAATAGGCCTAGGCTAGCCAACTTTATTCCTGGAGGAACCTCAACAGGTATTATTGTTCCATCCGGCTTAGCCGGCATCCCGAACCCGGTTGGGAGTCCCAGCATCTTATGGATCGTGGGGCCGTGGATGTCTCCATCGAGCACACCTACTCTTTTCCCGTTTAATGCAAGAGCACCAGCAAGACTAGCTGTGACAAAGCTCTTGCCTACTCCTCCCTTATTGCTGAGTATTGCTATCTTGTACTTTATCTTGCTCATTCTCTTGACAATTAGCCTTTGTTGCTCCTGGAGTTTTCGCATCCTCTCCGCGACTTGCTTGTACTCTTTGGTGCTAATTCTCCTCACAGACATGGCTTGTACACCACTCGTATCCTGGTATTAACCGGATTTCAAGACTGTTAAAAACGACATATATAATACTTGGAAGTCCTCCGACCTAGTCTAATGGGCGGGATGAGGACTTTGCCGAGTCCAGATTTAATCTGTGAAGAGTGGTGACCTCTCCGACCGCCTTCGTTCTCCAGTAACATATACGCTTTCGACCTCTCAGCTTTCGAGAGATAATGTTTTACCCTTTTCTGTAACACTTACTAGTTAAGGGCCGGTGATGACCTAGGTTTTAAGAGGTGACACCAGGGCCTCGTCTCATCGGAAGGAGATGAAATAGTATGATGGTGGATGATCAAGAACCCACGCCTGGAACCGGTCCCTGCCTCGAAGAGCTGGGTCTAGTCGAGAAGGAGGATGCTGTAGCATCATTTGCTCTTTTGGAGCCCCAAGAAGACAATATAGTCGATTTACTACTTTACTCCGATGAAGGCCTTGAAGTCTATGTTCAAGTATTTATTGGACTGGACTGTCTGCATGTAATTGCTCTTCACCTTAGAGGATGTGGTCCCAAGTCTGTCGAGACCCTCAAGAAATATTCTGATAAGCCTGAATTCACAAAAATTGTGATGGAAGGAGAATGTATCGATCTAGAAGTACCACCATATCCCCGTATAAGGATAGAGAGAGCACTTAGCCTAGTAAACTTGGAGCCTCCGCTTCCAATTCTAGCCTATAGAAGGGTGGATAGATTTGTACTCGAGGACTAGAAGCTTAAGATTTCGGGTTAGATCCTGGCTTGATAAAGAGGATTTCCGTAGACTACTAGAATTTTCAAGATACTTGGGTAGAATAGAGGGATATAGTGTTTTTGAGCTGGACTTTACTAAGATTAAGGCTCTTGGCTTCACGGAAGATGATATTATAGCAGTGCTTAATGATATTCCGGGCATTGTTATTGATGATGTAAAAGTAATCGAGCAGTATCTCAAGGATAGGAAAAAAGTTATCGTGTACTATGGAGAAGATGGCTGGATCCGTATAAGGAGCAAAGTATACTTGAAAGATATATTGTCGGAGCTAAAGGTGTATTTCCCATACGATAGAGAGAAAAAGGAGTATAAGGCTCCTGGACACTTTTATCCTTCTATAGTCAGGAAATTACAGGAGAAAAATCTACATGTTGTCGATAAGATCGGGTTACTTGACGATGGTTCTCTACCAAGATCAATATCCTTCAAGGGAACACTAAGGCCTTACCAAGAGAAGGCTCTAGAAGCTTGGAGAAAATCTGGTTACAGAGGGATAATAGCTCTACCAACGGGAGCAGGTAAAACCGTTATAGCAATAGCTGGCCTCGCGGAACTACAGAAGCGTGCGCTCATCGTAGTATATACTAAAGAACACGTCAAGCAATGGATAGATTCTATTAAGAAATTCAGCGATGCCGGAGCTCTCGTAGGCGCATACTACGGAGACGAGAAAAGACTTGCTCCTATAACTGTTACAACCTATCAAACCGCATATAGAAAACTACGGCTCTTCGCAACACTCTTTCCCCTGGTGATATTTGACGAAGCCCATCATCTACCGGCAGAAAAGTTTAAGGCTATCTCTGTCGGTCTCCCCGCACCTTATAGGCTTGGATTATCTGCAACTGTAGAGCGAGAAGACGGAAAACACGTTGAATTATTCCCTCTGCTGGGAGGCATTGTTTATCGAACCACTCCGGGCGAGCTAACAAGACTAGGCTATCTAGCCCCCTACGTCGTTAGACGGGTAAAAGTTGATCTTCTCCCAGGCGAGAAGAAAGAATATGAGATGTACAAGAGACAATTTAGACTCCTTTCCCGAGGTCTCTCTTTCAACGAGTTACTGGCACGAGCCAAGAAAGGCGATCCAGAAGCTATACAAGCCATACGTATCCATGCAAAAATGAGAGATATAGTACAGTATAGCGAGGCGAAGCTACGCAAGGCAGAAGAGATAATAAGGCAAGAGCTGAAAAAAGGATCCAAAATAATCGTGTTTACACAATATAAGAAACAGGCTGAAGAGATAGCTCGTAGAGTCGATGGTCTTCTTCTCCATGGTGGATTAGACAAAAGGAAGCGCGCCCGAATATTAGAGACTTTCAAACAACTAGACAGAGGTGTAATGGTAGTTACTACTGTGGGCGATGAAGGACTCGATATCCCTGACGCTAATGTTGGCGTGTTTGTCTCGGGGACAGGGTCTCCAAGACAATTTATTCAAAGGCTTGGCAGGCTCTTGCGCCCGAAGGATGGTAAACAAGCTGTTCTCTATGAGATAATAGTTGCGGGTACCAGTGAGGAGTATCAGAGTAGAAAAAGAAGAAGACTAGGCGGATTATAGGTAAATTATTCTCTGCTGGTATGTTACTTCTTGAGTGCTTGTCTTAGGAGCTCTGGTATTTCGAATGGTGTCTTTGCGACTTTTACTCCTGCCTCTTCTAGTGCTTTGACCTTGCCCTGGTATGTACCGGTGCCCATCATTATTATTGCTCCTGCGTGGCCCATTCTCTTTCCGGGTGGCGCTGTTCTACCCGCGATAAATGCTACTACTGGCTTGGTGAATCTGCCTTCCTTGATCATCTGTGCCGCTCTCTCTTCCATGTCTCCGCCTATTTCTCCTACTAGTACTAGGGCCTCTGTCTCTGGATCTTTCTCGAAGAGCTCCATTGCCTCTGTGAACGATGTTCCAATTACGGGGTCTCCTCCTATTCCTATAACTGTGCTCTGTCCCATGCCCTGTTTGCTTAGGGCGTATCCTATCTCGTAGGTCAGTGTTCCGCTTCTTGATATGATTCCTATTGGTCCCTCCTTGAATACGTGTCCGGGCATTATGCCTAGTTTGGCTTTTCCTGGGCTTATGAGTCCTGGACAGTTTGGTCCTATTACTGTTGTTCCCTTTTGTTTTGCGTAGTTTATGAACTTGAGTGATTCATGGACTGGTATATGCTCTGTTATGACTACTACTAGTTTCATTCCTGCGTCTACTGCCTCGTATACGGCGTCGGCGGCGAATCTGGCTGGTACGAATATTATTGATGCTATTGCGTCAGGGTGCTCTTTTACTGCTTCTTCCATTGTATCATATACTGGTACTCCGTGAACTTCTTGTCCTCCTTTGCCAGGTGTTACTCCTGCTACTATCTTTGTCCCATAGTCCAGCATGAGCTTGGTGTGGAATGAACCTTCTCTTCCAGTTATACCCTGGACGATTACTTTTGTCTTCTCATCTAATAGTATCGCCATCTTTCTCACCTCCTGCCTAGAGCTCCATGAGGCGTTTAACCGCCTCTATCGGGTCAACAAATGCTTCGATGCCGTGTTTCTTTAGGATCTCTCTTCCTTCCTCTTCGTTTGTTCCTGCTAGTCTCACTACTAGTGGTTTTTCTAGCTTTCCTAGCTCCTCTAGGGCTTTTACTATGCCTTTTGCTACTTCGTCACACCTTGTTATTCCGCCGAATATGTTCATGAATATCTTCTTGGTCTTCGGGAATTCTACGAGGAAGCTCACGGCGGTCTTTACTAGTTCTGCGCTTGCCCCGCCTCCTATGTCTAGGAAGTTTGCTGGTTTGCCTCCGAACTCGTATACTAGGTCCATTGTTGTCATTGTTAGTCCTGCTCCGTTTCCTATTATTCCGATGTCGCCATCTAGTTCTACGAAGGCTAATCCCTTCTTTCTGGCCTTTATCTCCCATTCTGTGTATTCTCCGCTTTCTTCTAGTATTTCCTTTGCAAGTTCTGGATGCCTGTATAATGCGTTGTCGTCTACTATGAGTCTGGCGTCTAGAGGGATGACTTCGTCGCCGACTAATGCGAGTGGGTTGGATTCTGCTAGTTCTCCGTCATAGTCCATGAACATATTGTATAATGCTGTTAGGAATTTCGCGAAGTTTGATAGTGCTTTACCCGTAAGTCCTATTTTCTTTCCTATTAGCCTTGCCTGGTATCCTTTTAGTCCTATGAATGGGTCTACATGTACTCTAATAATGCTCTCGGGTTTTTCTCTTGCTATTTCCTCGATGTCCATTCCGCCATACTTGCTTGCTAGAATTACTGGCTTTCTCTCGCTTCTGTCAATTACCATTCCGACATATAGCTCTATTTCGTGTGGGATTGCTTCCTCGATTAGTAGGAGTCTTGGTTTTATCCCTTTTATCGGTTTATCGAATAGTTCGTCTACGAGTCTCTTGACGTCATCCCAGGTTTTTGCCATTTTGATGCCGCCAGCCTTACCTCTTCCAGCAACAAGTACCTGGCTTTTCACTACTACTGGTGGTTCTAGACCTGCCTGTTTCATTTTCTCTATCGGGTCTTCTCCTTTTTTCACAAGGACTGACTTGGGAACCTTTACTCCATATTTTTTAAGTATTTCCTTTGCTTCGTACTCAAACAGCTTCAATGCTATTACCCATATGGTTGGGTGAGGGTTCGGGAATTAAAATTGAATATTAACATAATAGACTATATCTTCTCTAGAGCTTCTAATTTGTATCAAATAACAATGAATACCGTTGTCCCTAGCAAAAGAGCTATGTAGACTGGCGGCTCGCTAGTATATCAGGGGATGAGGACGGCTGTACTCTCTGAGTATAGGTCGTGATGTGACCTTTAAGTCCTGACCCGCTTAATGATATTAACAGCAAATATCCTTTGTTGTTACACGATATTTCTTTGGCCCGGATGAAGAACCGTGTAAGGTCTAAGACCCTCCCTTCTAGGGAGGGACATGCGGTGTAACCAGGCTCGCGACGGGCCGCCTAAGTGTCTATGAGATCTTTTTCTTTGCTAAGGCATGTGCTCTCCTATGCCGTTCCGCCTTGTATTTCTCGAGCAAATTGTCAAGGATTCTCCATATGTCTTCGACTTCTATAATAATCCTGGTATCCTCTATTTTCACCTTTATAAGGCCCAGTCTTTTTAGCCTACGTAATACGTTTGAAGCAGTCCGTTTGGTCATTATGAGTTCTGATGTTAGAATGTCAATGGCGTCTCCATAGTTTATCTTTTTGTGCTTGCTGAGTAGTGTATAGGCTGCTAATTCTCTTTTTCTGAGTTTGTGTATCATTCCTCGCGGGCCCCCATTATATTTAGGTGTGGAGAGGCTCGGGTAGGTCGGTGCTCGTCACTTCCCAAATATAGGTTTGATTATTATCAGTGTAGGGTAGCTGTCCTCATCGCCTCCTATTATCACATCTAGAGTATATAGGGACTAAATACTCAAGCATCTCCACGGCCTCTCCGCCGCGGCCAAATATGATTATTTTACTCTTTGACCCGGAGCCCGAGTAGCCAACTACAATTCTACCTGTTTCGGTAACTGCTATGGGGACTACTTCGTCCGCTGTCAAGTCACTGGAAATCAATACGTGTTTTCCGCTTAAAGAGAGTCCTACTGGATCCCGGATGTCTAGTGGATATACTTTTTCTTCCACTAATTCTCCTTTACTAGGCTTAAACTCGTACTCTATGTGTTGAGACTCGGTCACCCTGCATGAGGTCACCCACTCCGGCCTCGCCAATATAAGTGGTTTCAGCCCTCCAATCTCTTGGATCAGTTTGCTTGAATTAGGAGACATTACTAGACTGCCTATCCCCAACATTACTCTAGTTGAGCCTCGTGATCCCTTTACATAAACAGGAGAAGGCTCGGTTACAAGATAAAGCTGGTCTATCCCTAGCACACCTTCTACTAGGCTTTCACGGTCTTCTCGTGTCAACCGTAGTATAGCTGATATATCGATGGCTAGCCATCCATAGTCTATCCTTGGCATCTCATTAAGTCACCGGCTCCCCTCTCTAACTCCGCCAATCATGCTTTATATAAAGAGTCTTTATCTCTAGGTGACGCTATTTGAAGTCCTGGAGGTAGAGGAGCATGGCTCTAAGAATAGGAAAAGCATTTGGTAAGATTCCAAGAGGAGAACACTATGATGTTGCTATAATAGGAGGAGGGCCAGCAGGCCTGTCAGCAGCGATCTATACTAGTAGATTCCTAATGAAGACAATAGTAATAGCTGAAGAAATAGGAGGACAACTGAATCTTACAGACTGGGTTGACGACTATCCCGGACTCAAGAAAATACAGGCATCAGCACTTGTCCGTAGCTTCCACTCACATGCACAAATGTTTCGTCCGACTATCGTCGAGAGAGTAAGAGTTACAAAGTTCAAGCGAGTCAACGATAAGGAGTTTAAAATAACGGGTACAAGGGGACTAGAAGTATATGCTAAGACAATCATCATGGCGGTCGGCTCGAAACGAAGAAAACTCAATGTTCCCGGCGAAAAAGAATTCGCGGGCCGAGGCGTCAGCTATTGTAGCGTGTGTGACGCTCCCCTCTATAGAGGAAAAGACGCGGTAGTAGTTGTTGGAGGAGGAGACGCCGCGTTCGAAGGCGCGATCCTCCTCAGCGGTTATGTAAAGAAAGTCTACCTCGTTCATAGAAGGGACCAGTTCAGGGCTAAACCATTCTTTGTAGAAGAAGCCAAAAAGATACCTAACATAGAATTCATATTAAACAGCGTCGTAAAGGAGATAAAGGGAGACACCCAAGTACGTAGCGTTGTTATCCAGAACAAGGTAACAGGCGAGATTAAGGAGCTGAAGGTTGATGGCATCTTCATTGAGATAGGATTCGAACCACCTAAAGACTGGTATCACGAGTTAGGCCTCGAAACCGATGAATCGGGCTACATTAAGGTTGACGAGTGGATGAGAACAAACATACCCGGAGTCTTCGCGGCTGGAGACTGTACCTCGATGTGGCCAGGGTTCCGGCAGGTCGTTACCGCCTCCGCAATGGGCGCTGTCGCAGCATACTCTGCCTATAACTATCTAGCAGAGAAAGGACTCTACAAACCCTATAGGCCGGAGCCAAGAAAGTAGCTTTATACTATAAATCACGATATAAACGACTAATTATTTTCTTTCTCTCAGATATAACTTTACCGGATACTGGTGGGCAAGGTGACAAAACAGCTATCAAAGTATGCTCAAGAGATGCTTGCTAGAATACCGGAGAAGTTCAGGCCCCTAGCAGAGATCATGATAAAGCAAAAGTATCATTTCGTAGGTCGACATACCGTCGTTAAGAAGTGTTACTGGACGCATACAGCGATAGTTGAAGGAAGATTCTGCTATAAGTGCAAGTTCTACGGCATAGAGAGCCATAGAGATATACAAATGAGTCCTACCGCGTTCTGGTGTTGGAATGCTTGTCTCCACTGCTGGAGGATCAGACCACAGGACCTCGGTATTGATGTAGACGAGACACAGATGCCTTTCTATGATCCACCAGAGCTTATCGCTGAAGGTATAATCGAAGCACATAGACGCATAATAAGCGGTTACTACGGGCACCCAAAAGCAGATCCTAAAATGGTCGAGGAGGCCATGAATCCTGCTCATGTAACAATGAGTCTAACAGGTGAACCAACGATATACCCCTTGCTAAGTGATCTAATAAAGGAAATCCACAAGCGTGGCATGTCAACGTTCATAGTGACTAGGGGAGTGAGACCAGATATATTAGCCAACCTTGACGAAGAGCCCTCCCAGCTGTACATAAGTCTCGAGTCTTGGGACAAGAAGAGCTATAGTGAATTCAATAAACCACTGGTGCCTAGGGGCTGGGAACTAACACTAGAAACACTCGACATGCTCCCATCATTCTCGTCTCCAACCGTTATCAGGATAACGCACGTAAAAGGCTGGAACGATACCGAGGAGGCGATCAGAGGATTCGCCAAATTAGTCGAGAGATCACAGCCCACATACGTTGAAATAAAGGCATACATGTGGGTAGGAGCTAGCAGGGAAAGATTAACAAGAATGAATATGCCGTCCATGGACGACGTACGTCGATTCGCCCAGAAACTCTCAGAATTGACGGGCTATCCTATATATGGTGAAAGTCGGAGTAGCAGAGTTGTTCTACTATCCTCGATAGGCAAACCGATTAGGATAGGGAAGGGCTGTCCGGGAGAACGTGATACTCTACACAGAGGACCTGGTGAATACGATAATTTATCCTCCGAGGATCTCTATTAACCGTTCCAGACATACCTAATACAATAGTATTATTTTTGATAAACTGAGATCCCAACTATAACGGTTACTAGCTAGATAATTTAATGCCGTCAACTAGTTCTATTCATTATATGGGCCGGTGAAGATCAACCTCGTCACCGATGCGGGACACTATGCGGATTGCGCCGGAATCTGAGGCCCCCTCTTACAGTATACCGGTAATAATCGCATGTCGTAGAGTTAGCCGGGTGTGCATGGTGAAAGCGGAGAAGAAGATAACAATCGTGAAAGATGTCCCTGTCATCGACTATGTGTTAGAGATAATTGCCGAGTTCAACAAGGGTTACACGAGGATCACGCTTTATGCTGTAGGCGATAATATCTGTAAATTGGCTAATGTGGTCTCAGCTGTTAAAGATAGGATAGGTGATGGGGTCAGGATTGTCGATTGGAGGATTGGTAGTAAGAGGAGAATGGGGGAGAGATATACTTTTTTAGAGATTACCCTGGAGTATGGAGTCTAGTAGTTCTTTCGTAATTTGATTAATCTATTCCATATGCAATGCCTTTATTGATTCCGGTCTCGTCTACGAGCACGGCTAGCTGGCTGTCTGGAAGTACGCTTGCTAGTTTTATCGCAAGGTCGTTTATTGCCTCTACTGGGTTCATTTCACCTGATTCGATTTTATCGAGTATTTCTTCGAGTTCTCTGCTGGTTTCCTCTGATACGAATACTGGGAAGTTCTCGTTAAGGTATTTGAAGACCGTTATGCCGGTTTTCGTTGGCACAACGTATTGTGCTTTTTTACTTATTATGATATATCCGTGTCTTCTGTTCGATTCTATTACCTTAGCATATGTACTTGGTCTACCTATTTTCTTCTCCTTCATTAGTCTGACTAGGTCTCCGGTCTTGAATAGGCGTATTGAACTGGTTCTAACTTTCTTCATAAATGTTAACTTTATGCTGTCTTTTGCCGATGCTTCCTTTATCCATTTTCTTGTCCTGGGTGGGTTCATTAGGTAGTGTCCCTTTTGTTCGTAGTCGATTATCCCTTCGTAAACAGACACTATGTTCTGTGGGAATTCGAGCTCTATGCTTGCCTTCTTGGCTTTTGACGGCTTCATCTGGCTCGCTATGAATCTCTTGAATATTAGATCGTATAGTTTCAGATGTGCTCGTGTCAGCTTTATTTGGATCTTTAAGGTTCCTTCAAGCACGAGGCGTTGTAGTTCTTCTACGTCGAGTGGCTTTGTGGGTCTTATTGCTTCGTGGGCTCCTCCTTCTCCCCAGCTCCTTGGATAGTAGTGTTCTTCTAGGCCTTTCTTTTCTAGGTAGGATTTTGCTATTCCCATGCCGTTAGTAGATATTCTTGTGCTATCTGTTCTATGATATGTTATGAGTCCAGCCTCGAATAGTTCTTGTGCGAGCTTCATTGTGAAGCTGGCGCTATAGCCTAACTTTAGCGATGCATCGTAGAGTAGAGCGTCGGTGGTATATGGTGGGGCAGGATTTACTTCCTCTATCCATTCTTGGAAGCTAGATATCCTAGCCTCTACATCCTTTGACAGCTCTTTTGCTTTTTCTTTTTCCTTTACGAAGAGGTATATTCTCTCGCCTGTGGCTGAATAGTTGTAGACTAGTAGATATCCCTTGTTCTGTTTCCATTCTTCGTATCTAGAGACTATCCAGCCTAGAACTGGCGTCTGTACTCTGCCGGCTCCTAGCCATCTTTTATTATATTTACTCCATAGATGTTTGCTGAGGGTAAATCCTATCCATCTATCTTCGATCCTTCTCACAATCTGAGAATAGACAAGTCTGTGGTCTATGCTTGTTGCTCCACGTAGCGCCTCTATTATTGCATCTCTTGTTACTTCGTGGAATCTTCCTCTCCTTATATTAGAGTTAAATGGCTTGAGGACTAGGTATACATCCCAGGCAATCTTTTCTCCTTCTCTGTCTGGATCCGTCGCTATGATTATCTCATCAACCTCTAGGGAAAGCTTTCTGAGCGTGTCGACTATTGAGGCCGCCGAGTATACTGCGTAGCTTCCACATCTAGGACAGGCACCGTCTGCTGCATATGTATATCCGCATTCGAGGCATCTTTTTATTGTCTTATATACGGGTTTGTAGACTCCGTCTTCGTATTTTACACCGTATACTGAGTCTTCTACATCTATAGCTAATTCTAGGAAGTGTCCGCGTGTAGCTGTGACCATTAACAGGTATACTGTTCCTGTGTCGGGATCAACTGTGCTTGTCTCATAGACTGTTAAGCGACCGAATCTCCTCTTAGAGGGTCTTCCCCAGAACCACGCTATAGTTCGTGCTTTTGTCGGAGACTCTACTATTAGGAGGACTGTCTTTACATTTATCTTCTTTCCTTTCCCTTGTCTACTCTCTGCTATTCTTGTTAATACATTGTTAATATCTAAACTATCGAATTCTCTGAATATACTACTTGTATACCACTTTAGCCTCTCCTCTAGGGCCTCAACATACTGTCTATCTTTTGTTAAGACTATGCTTAAGCCATGGGTCATTACTCCCTTGTATAGTCTGCTTGTTCTTCCACTTGCTTGTATGTAGGTTGGAGCATCTGGTGTGACTAAGTATGTACCCGTTTGATCCTTTTCTACTAGTATGCCTCCAAGCCTTACTCTTTCTCCTGCTGCAAGACTGGACTCGAACCATTCTTTGATATATCCAGCTGATTCCTTCATAACTTCAACTAATTCAAGCAGTAAACCTTCCGCGTCTATCTTGTTGTTATAAGCTAGGGCGACTATTCTGGGATCTGGTATTTTCTCGAGGAGTCTTGTTATTTTCTTTATATAGTCCTGGGCTTTTTCTCCACCTTTCTCATTGATATAGAATAGTAGTGCGAGTTGGCGTTTGGCGCTAGATAGTGCATCCTCTAACGATATCCTTCTAGCTGGTATCTCTATGAACACTGCATACTTAATGGTTTCAGGGAGATCAAGTCCCCTAACTATCACGCCGTACCTTGATGCCACTCCCACTATTACGTCTGCTTCGCCTGATGCCAGCTTGTTCACAGCCCTTCGTGTTCCTGCTAGTGCTAGCTCCGCTTTGATGCCTGCACTTTTGAGTTTCTCGACTAGGAGTTTAGCTAGGGGTTTCCCGTGAAGCTGTGATACGAATACTACGCCTCCTCTCCCAAGGGTTTTGACTATTCTTACTAGATCCTTAGCTAGATCTGTTGTAACAAGATAGGTGTCATCCACGCTTCTCATATAATCGCTTCCACCGCCTACCTCGAAACCGAGTAACTCCTTGAATAATAGATGTTTAATCCCCCTCGGCCGTCCTGTGGCAGAGGCGATTACTAGCTGACTCATAGGTGTATCTTCGAAGAGCCTAAGTTCTCCCTCTAGCTCTGCTATTTCACGCTGCAATTCGTCTATCTTTTTCTCTTGTCCTGCCGAAAGTGCCTGATAGAATCTTAGTTTTGTCTTGACGAGTTTTTCGGCTGTCTGTATGTGGTCTTCCTTATAGCCCATTAACTTGAGGACTCTGTCGACGTTCTTACCGCTTCTTAGAAGACTATCTACGTCGTCTACAATTATCAGATTGAAGGGGGCGTTTTTCTCGAGGAGATCAAAGTTTCTTTGAAGGAAGCTTGTTGTTACGACAAGTATCTTATATTCTCCATTAGCGATTCTGTTTAGAGCCTCTTCGCGAAGCTTCTTGCTCATCGACCCAGTATAGTATACAACTATATCGTTGTCTACCATGTTCATTATCTTTGATGCTGTTTGTGTAACCAGGTTCTGTGTAGGGACCAGATATAGTACTTTCCATCCTTGTAACTCTGCCCTGTATACTGCATAAACGCTTAGAAGTGTTGTTTTACCGACTCCGGTGGGGGCTATAATAGCCATACTGTCGAGTAATAAGAGTCTCTTCGCCCAGCTCTTCTGGGCGCTCCAGAGTTCAGATTTTGTTTTCTTAGCGAAGAATATACGGAATTTCTCGTACTCTTTCTCTAACGCATAGACCCAAGCATAATTAAGGAGTGTTCCTCTGGCCTCGAGTGCTTTTCCTATCTCCTCGACTGTATAGTAGTTATCGCTTGGTAGGCATCTTTTACATGGCAATCCTCTCTCGAGTCTCTCAGCAGATATTGGTCCTCCACAGTTTGGGCACATTTTGTCTAGTACAGGTTCTATTCCATGCATAGCCCCCACCGGATGCTGAACGATAAGACTTAGTAGAGCATTAGTGTACTCCAGTGGCTACGCTTATCGGCTGGTTTAGTATAAGTAGTGTACAGGCCCAGTAATACCACGATAACAATAGTTGGGTCTCGTGATGCTGTTCTTTTTGCCTTTAGGATGCGTCGAGGATATACCAGAGTAAAAATAATGTGGGGATTAATACTGGGGTTCGCTAGGATTGGGAGGGAGGTTTTGGTTACTCTACTTGTATTGTTTTTCTTGCCTCCCATAGGCCGTGGAGGTTACAATAGCTTATCGCGTAAAGGGTCCCGCTTTTCTCGAGCGTTAGTGTTAGCTCTGCTGTTGCGAGTGTGTATCCCGGCTCGAATTCTATTTTCGCTATTCTTACTGGGTTGAAGGCTCTGCCTTCTTCGTAGAACCATACTTCTACGTATCTGATTGAATGGTGTGGCTTCATCTCGTGGGGACCGACTGTGATTTTTACTTTGAATGGTTCTCCTTTCTTTACCTTTTCGGGTGCCTCGATTTTTGGAGTGTGTGTTTCGGCCTTCGAGATAACTTGTTCGGGTGCTTCCTCGGGAGTGTATATTATGTCTCCAAACTTCATGTTTGTTCTACCTCCTTGATCAATTGTTTTTCCTATTTGTTTATTGTTATTGTCTTGACATTAATATTTGAATATGTAAATTGTTAACGAGAAGCAACTATTTCTAGTTAAAAACATATTCTATTTCTACTCGGTGATTCCATCAACTGTCTCTCTAAGATCCTTGGCTATCATTATAGATTCAACTTGTCCAACTAAGAACAATAATACTAAGAGAACAAGTACTCCGTCATACAGTATACCGTATCCCTCTCCGTATCTAGCGAATAAGAGTACAGAGGCTTCTACTAGGAATGCTGCTGATACTACATACATATAGAATCTAGTCTTTAGGAGAAGGAGCGATGATAATAAGAGGCCGAGTACTACTATTAACATTAAAATTTCAATCGTGGACTGAGTAGAGTATAAGAGTACCGTTGTCAGCGTCGCGAATGATACTGATAGAAGGAATCTACCATTAATTATGAATCGATTAGCTCCTTTGCTTAAAGAATACGTTTTCTCGACTAATTCCTCTAGTTTCCGTAAAGTCATACCCGTCAAATATAGGTCTCTTTTCTTAACATTCCTAGCTAGGTCTTTGACTAATAATCTGAGTTTCCTTGGTAGCGTGACGCCGGTTGAATTAAACGTAGTGTATATTTGTTCGATCTTATTGACTAGTTCTGAGATTCTCTCGTTAACAGCTCTCCATTCAGGATCGTCTCGTGACAAGTATAGTGAATATGAGAGGGCGGTATAAATATCATCAATTTCTGTTAATAGAGTATTGTTGTACATCTGCGATGAGTTCCCCAATACCTGTTCCCCGCCATCTATTACCAGTAGTATCCTGCGTTTTTACTTTGAAGGTATGCGGCCGCGTTTAATAGTAGGTATCGAAGAGCTTTTAACGGGACATGATAGTGTGTGACTGATATGTCGTCTCTTCCTCCATATCCATAGGCTGATATTACTCTTACGTAATAGATGTTCTGTGGGAGCACTTCCTTTAGTCTTTCCCAGTTTTCAAGAAGTAGTCTAGGAGTGACTATTATCTCCCGGACTCTGTGGCCTTGATCATTCTTCACGTATACTCTCATTGGCTCGTCTAGTCTCGACGGCTTGAAACTGTTCTCGAACTCTTCTGAGTTCACGACCTCTTCTAGTGATTTATAGAGAGTCCATCTCCATTCGTCTTCGTCTATGTCTATGAATCCTACGACTCTTTTCTCTCCATATTCTTCTTTTCTCATATCTTTGATCTTCGACTCGATTGTCTTCTCTGACAAGTCGAGTATATCTGTGAGCTCGAATATTGTGAACGCTGATCCCTCTAAGAGTCTTGCTATTCTTCCGGCTAGATCCGGTATCCAGGGTTTGATAGGTGGTGCTAGAAGGATTTGTTTAGCTATTGGGGTTATTCCGGAGACATAGGGTGTTCTTACTTTTAGTTCTCCGCTTTGTAGTTTTTTGATAAATTCTTTGGCGCCCTCGACGTCTAGGTAGTTTTCAAGGATCTGTCGTTTTGCTTCTCTATACAATAATTCGTCTTCCTCCGGGTCGGTAGAGCCTATTTTTCCAAATGATAATTGTATATCGCGGATAGTCTGGTATAGATAGGGGCTCTTTTCAAGAGCAGCGTCGAGTATTTCGTCGAATTCGTCTAGGTCTATCTCCATTAGGATGTCTATCGGGTTTAATTCTCCTATTGACACGCTGAATCCCATAAACATCGATCTGTAATATACGTTAAGACCTATTTCGCGTGACGCGATGTGGGTTACAATTAGAGCTAGGGTCTCCGAGGCTCCCGATCCTAGCGGGGCTGTTATTATTTTTTCTCTGCCATAGGTCTCATAGATTATGCTTGATTCGAGTTTTTCGATTCCTAGCTTGCTACTATAATAGTTTATCCATTTCTTGATGATCCTCTTAGCTGACGAGTCTAGCTCGATATCTTCTATGTTTTGTTTACCGGATAGTATCTCTATCATTGTTTTTGCTAGTTCTCTAGCCCGTTTCGGGCCTTCGCCTCTCCATAATGGGACCTCTCCATGATCGCTTGCAGGTTCTACCTCGATCTTAGCCAGGTTCTCGTCTATTCGTTTAACATACCATGCTCTGCCTGCTAGGCGTATAGTGTCTCCTGTTCGTAGATGCTTGTAGACGAATATAGAGTCAATGTATCCAATCGTTTTATCTCTGTGTCTAACAACGAAGGAGTCTCTATCACTTATAGTTGAGAAGAACTCGGAGAAGTCCCTTGACCACCACGCTCTTGTATAAGAGTCTCCTCTAAATTTCCATATCTTATAGAACGTTGATCCTAGTCGTAGCTTGCCGTTTTCCTTTTCTCTTATTATTCCTTGACTCATTAGATAATCTATTAGTTCCTCGTATTCATCCGGTGACATATTGATTTTGGGGTGTGATACTATCATATGATAAAGTTCCTCCTTCGAGGCTTCTCCCCTCTCAAGTAATATTCCTTGTATCTCCTTGGCGATTACATCCAGCGGGACTCTTGATATAACAGTGTCTTCGAGGGCTCCTTTTACTGCCATTACTCCTGTTGCGATGGACTCTACTAGGTCGAGTTCTCCCAGTGCTATGATTGTTCCCTTGGGGTTCTCTCCGATTCTATGACCGCTTCGTCCTATTCTTTGAAGAAGGCTTGATACTCTTCCTGGAGCCTTTATCTGTATGACTCTTTTTATCTTTCCTACGTCGATTCCTACTTCCAGGGTCTTTGTACACACAACTGCAGAGAGTTCACCCTGCCTGAGCTTGCTCTCTGCTTCTAATCTCAGTTCCGTGGATACGCTTGAGTGGTGAACGTATACGTCGTCTGCTCCCAATTTTTCTAACGCGTCTTTGATCCTCTCAGCGACATACCTGCTGTTTACGAATACTAGACTTGGCTTTTCTATTTCTTCCAGGATCTTGTTGGATGCTTCTAGCCAGATATCTCCTGTAGTATCCTTCACGTATACTATTCTTAGTTCGGGGCGTTTACTGCTCTCAGACCTAACTATTTTCTTTGGACGTCTGCTACTGCCAGATAATAACTCGACTGCTTTCGTTGGGTTTCCGATCGTCGCCGATAGAGCTATCCTCTGAATATCTCTGCCCGCTAACTTCGCCAGTCTCTCTAGTTGAATAACGAACTGCGCTCCACGCTTCCCGCTAAGCAGTTCGTGGGCCTCGTCTACAACGACCCAGCGCAGGTTTCTATAATATTTACGTATCTTATGTGCCCAGTCTAGATCTATTTCGAGGCTCTCTGGTGTAATTATAAGGATGTGTGGTACCTGTTTTAGTCGACGGCTTCTCTCGATGCTACTTGTGTCTCCGTGTTTTCTTGCTACAACTAGCCCTAGTTGATCTGCCCACCAGCTTATCCTGTGATAGAGATCGTTAATGAGGGCTTTCATCGGAGTGACATAGATCATTGAGATTGGTTTTGCACCTTCTCTCTTTATCATAGATAATATTGGTAGGAGGGCGGCTTCCGTTTTTCCTTCTCCTGTTGGAGCCATTATGAGTACATTATTGCCCGCTAATATCTCTGGAATTGCTTTTTCTTGAATAGGTGTGAGGCTAGTCCAGCCTCGTTTCTCAATTATCTTTCTTATCTCTGGATCCAACATGTCTATAGCCTTCTTCGCCACCATCATATTACATGCACCGCGTTTTACCTTGGCTCTTTGCTCTATCCCTTCTAGTGAGAGTATATCTTAGCCAACCACGTATTACCTGATCGTATAGCGTATTCGGATCTTATTAATTCTACCGCCTATACATTCAATTAGAAGGTGGATAACAAAGTGCCGAGCAAAAAATATTACGAGTGTATGATATGTGGGAGGCCATTCCCAGAAGGTCAAGGAATTGTTTTAGAAAAATCAGGCTTCACTCTAACGTTTCATAGCAGCAGGTGTGCCGTTAAGTTCCTTAAACTACTACTCGAACGACTAGATAATGACTGTGCAAGACCTGCTCTCCGAGAACTCACAAGAGAACTCACAGAGGCACTACAAATAAAGAAAGAGAAGTCAAAGAAAGTAATCTAGTTGTGAATCGCTAATATATTCAAGTATTTTACCATGGCTACAGGTATACTATTATAATGCTGTGCTGTCGTAGGTGTTAGTAGCGTGGCCCGTATAGAAGTAAAACTCTATAGTATTTTGAGAAAGTTGGCTGGCAAGGATACGCTATTCGTAGATGTAGACGATAATAGGGTTTCATCACTGTTACAGGCTCTAACAGACGTTATACCGGAGTTAGGGAAGCTTCTTACTGAAACCGGCCTGGAGTTAATAGTAGTAGATGAAAAAGGACATAGGCTAGAGGACAATGACTTCATTCATACAAGAATAGTTCATGTAATGCCTCCTCCAGCCGGAGGCTCAAATATAATGGTTAGACTCGCATCTCCTAACGACGATCAAGATAATATGATACAGGAGGTGCTCTCTTTTCTTACCAGAGATCTAGAAGACGATACAGGAGCTACACTATTATTCATAGGAACGGTGAGGGGACTAAACAAGGGTGAAAAAGTAGAGTACCTGGAGTACGAGGATGCAGGAGAGATAACTACTAAGTTTTTCGAGAAAATTGCTAGAGATATAGCTAGGAAAAAAGGAGTGAGGCGGGTAGCAGGAATACACTATACTGGAAAACGTTTACCAGGCGATGTGACTCTCATACTCGGTGTTAGCGGTATAAGTAGAAAGGACGTGTTCCCGGCTCTAATAGAGTTTATAGAAAGAGTAAAGAGCGAGGTGCCAATCTGGAAAAGAGAAAAGACCGTGTCAGGCGAGAAGTATATTCTTGGAGGAGACAACATAGTAATTAAGTAGACCTCGTTAGTGCTAGCACTTAACAAGTTTTCCAGCTTTGCTAGAAGCTATTTTTGCCGCTTCCTCGATGTTCTCGGCCCATACGTTGATATAGATATTAGTTCCTTTTATCCTGAACTTGAACGATATAATTCCGTTAATGATTTTCTTCTCTACAAGCTCCAAGCCCTCACAGGTTTTCTTCAACAGGATCCCCCTAAATTTATAGGAGGTCATTATTCAACTTAAAGAGGTGAATCCTAGTGTCCAGGGAAACAAGTGTTCCATTAATTAGAGTCGAGCCTCCAGGACCCAGAGCTAGAGAAATCGTGGAAAGAGACCACGAACTACTCATGCAGTCATTTGTCCGTTGGTATCCGCTTGTTGTCAAGACCGCGAAGGGCGCAATTGTAGAAGACGTCGACGGTAACCTCTATATAGATATGAACAGCGGCCTTGCAGTAGGCAACGTCGGACATACACATCCTAAGATCGTAGAGGCAATTAAACGACAAGCTGAGAAGCTTATCCACTTTAGCCTAACAGACTTCTACTATGAGGAAGCAGTCATAGCAGCGGAGAAACTAGTCGGAATAGCTCCCAACTCTCCTGCTAAAGTATTCTTTGCAAATAGTGGTGCCGAGACAATTGAGGGATCGCTCAAAATCGCCAGAGGATACTTCGAGGGCAAACGTCCCTATATAATAGGCTTCCTCGGAGCATTCCACGGCAGAACAATGGGTGCTCTAAGCATTACGTCAAGTAAACCTGTACAACGCAGATACTTCTCTCCATTAGTACCAAACATAATCCATGTACCATACCCATACCCCTATAGATGCCCATTCAAGGCCGAGACGCCAGAAGAGTGTGGCGAGCAAGTAATAGGATACATAGAGGACTGGATACTTGGAAAGCTAGTCGATCCAAACGAAGTAGCCGCATTCATATTTGAACCTATCCAAGGAGAGGGCGGATATGTGGTTCCTCCAGAAAACTTCTTCCCTAAGCTAAGAAGCCTAGCCGACAAACACGGCATCCTCCTCATTGACGACGAGGTCCAGGCAGGTTTCGGCAGAACAGGTAAGTGGTTCGCTATCGAGCACTGGGGCATAAAGCCCGATATTATAGCAAGTGCAAAGGCCATTGCAGGAGGACTACCACTAGGAGCAATAATCGGTAAGAGAGAAGTCATGAATCTTCCAGGTGGATCCCATGCCTCCACGTTTGGAGGTAACCCCGTCGCGCTAGCAGCAATGTCAGCGGTTATAGACGTGATTAAAGAAGAAAAGCTACTCGACAAAGTATCGAGGCTCGGAGACGAAATAATCAAGTACTTCAAGGATCTCTCCAGCGAAATCAGCCTCATAGGAGACGTCAGAGGAAAAGGCTTCATGATAGGCGTCGAACTCGTTAAGGACAAAGATACCAAGACGCCAGCCAAAGAAGAGCTAGCCGAACTAATAACTAGGAGTTTCAAGAAGGGAGTGCTCGTTATAGGAGCAGGTGTTTCAACAATAAGAATAGCGCCTCCACTAGTAATAGAAGAAGAACTATTATGGAAAGGACTAGAGATTATTACAGATATACTAAAAGACCTATCAAGATAGACAATACACTAGTCGTTTTTTCTCGTAGTCGGGTCTTCTCACGATTATTCCTTTTTTAACTAGAGAAGCAAACACTCTCCTGGCAATTCTTCTATCTGTATTAGGAGGTAAATACTGTAGAAGCTCTGTGAACGACGATATTTGTCCTAGAGACTCCAGGCTTCTCAGTATTATTTTTTCGATCTCCTTCTCGTCTCTAAATAACCTTCCAGACATCCTAGTCCCCAGACCTTGTATGCTGGCTACACTCTTAATTTGATTAGCCTATAGAGAACTAGATATGGAAGGTGTTATGAGTGGGAGTAAGATCATATAGAACACCTGATACTCGGAGAATCAATCAAGAATGTATATATGTGAAAAAGATATGGAGATGGGGAGTCCTATCTCTTGTTATAATTATTATATCTATTATCCTAGGCATATTCGTTTACAATAGGACAGGGAGAACGTTGTACATTGCTACAAGCATTCTATGGCTAATTATACTATTCATTAATACCGCCATCATCAGCACAACA
>JALWJI010000026.1 GCA_027081695.1 Acidilobaceae archaeon
ATACGGTTGTTGCGGAGAAGCCCTAGGCAGTATATGCCACGATTATTCCTATGACTCCTAGGGCTCCGCCTAATACATGGTTTATTCTGACTTCCTCCATTAGTGCTTCTCCTGCTATTCGGCTGAGATATATTGTATGTATGGGGAAGAGGCTGATTAGTATTACTGCTCTGGCGACGGGTAGGTCTGTTAACGCTATGTATCTTGACATTTGTGCGAGCGCGACTATGGCTGCGGCAGCAATTGCTGCTTTTAGGGCTGTTCCTAGAGTGTTCTTGTATCTCATGGATCTTGACAGGTCTCTCCATGTGTATGAGAGAACTATTGGTAGTGCTGAAGCATATGAGATCGTTGTGCCCCATAGGGGACTCGCTCCTTGAACACCAGCATATCTTACTAGGATTGCTGAGGAGGC
The DNA here is from genome assembly GCA_027081695.1 of Acidilobaceae archaeon. Taxonomy (GTDB): domain Archaea; phylum Thermoproteota; class Thermoprotei_A; order Sulfolobales; family Acidilobaceae; genus S143-63. The sequence continues at coordinate 416 of JALWJI010000026.1, forward strand.
GAACATGAATACTGAAGCGATCCCAGATAGGAGGCCTAGCTTATAGTTAACTCCCTGTAGCTCTACTCCGCTCGGTCTGAAGCTGGCTAGGAATACGCCTAGGGTTGTTAATGATAGTCCTGCCACTAGTGGTAGAGATAGTGGTTCTCCCAAAAGTATCGCCGCTAGAAACGCTGAGACTAGTATAGTGGGGCTTGTAAGCACGCTTGCAGTAGCTGCTCCCAGCGCTGATACAGCCAAGTAGAATAATAGTCTTCCGGCGACGAAATTGAACATTCCTGCTAGAATATATGCTAGTATGGCCTTGGCTGGTGGAAGAGGATCTCCCGATAATATAGCGAATATTGCTAGGAGAGGTGTTCCTACTAGGAGGCTTATTGCAAGCATTGCTCTCGGCGTGAGTCTCGTTACTGCTTTTCTTACAAGTACGTCGCTTCCCGCAAATAGGAATCCCGACATGAATGCTGCTATATATCCTGTTGTCTCCGGCGTCGCCACTCCCTGTAACCTATTATCTCTACGATAGATATAACTCCTAGATAAATAATCTGTGGAGACCCAACAATACTAAAATATATGGTTCATGTAGCCAACTAGTTTATCACCTCAAAGAAATTCCTCATTAAAGTCCGGTAAGTAGAGTTTAACTAGTTCCTCTACCTCCTGATAGGCACTACCAAGCCCTTTTAGACAACGCAACAACACTACTATAGCCTTTCCATACCCGTACTCGATAACAGGCCTATATGGATCGAGGATCCTTATCTCGCCATTGACTTCTTCCTCTAACCTGTTACACTTCCGTGTGGGCTTGTTCAATTTGAAAATTTTCCTAACTTTTCCGATCTTTTTTGAAAGATATAGGCTTAGACTTGCTAGCTCTACTATTGATTTCGCATTCTTTTCTTGCCGTGGAACGAATTCTTTTACTATGACTAGATAGAGCCTTGTATTGTCCGGTATAAGCAGGTAGACGATTTCCCCAGTCTTCCGCTTAGCGGATATGAGAGTATAGCCTGCGTATCTGAGGATTCCGTATGCCTCTGGCTCAAGTAGCTTTATCAGATCTGTGAGGAACTTTCTTGTTCTTTTATAGTATGAGGATGATAGTCCGTAGATTATTGCTATATCGACTGGGAGCATTGCTAGGACTATGAACAATGCCATGAGAATTGTTTTTTCACCTGTCACGTAATAGGCATAGTATATTGCTATAGCAACTAGCGTGCTGGTTATTATTATGAATTTGAGTATTTTCTTGGGGAACTGTTCTAGTTTTTCTAATGCATCTTTTCCATATGTTGGTAGCCTTATATCGCTCATATCATGGCACCTTTTCCTATATCAGTGTATGGGTATGCATAGTTTTGCTTTCCAGTTTTGTATCATGGTTTTGGCCAAGATTTTCTCGTAGTGATTATTCGAGAATCTCGGCTAAGATCATGTCTGGTTCGGCATCAATTAGCTTATCTAACACTGCTTGGTCTATGGGTGTCATGTACTTTTTGAGGCTCCTTGCTTTGTGTAGTACTCCTAATATGTTGTCTCCTCTTCTTGGATCTCCCTTTGGATGAAGAACTGTCTCGCTATACTCTTTATTTCTTATCTTTATTGTGACAGTTGATGGTTGTTCTTCTGGATACCTGGCGGTGTAGTCTTTGTCTTCTACTAGGACTACTTTTCTTCTGAGCGATTTTATTCTGGGATCGTTTAGTGATTTGCTAATTGTTTCGAAGTCTACTGATCTATGCACAAGCATAGTTGCAATTAGGTGTGGTATGCTGAACCTGGCTTCTTCCACGGATACGGGATCCTGTTTTCCTGCCACGTTTATGGCTTCTTTGAATAGCCTTACTTTTATTTCCTGGATCCCGTCGGGATAGACTTGTGTTTTTTCTAGTATTTTTTCTACTGCTTCGATTGTAGTGTGGCTGTGTCTACATGTTGGATAGAGCTTGTAGCCGTTGAGGACGATTCCTCTCTTTTCAAATGACTTCATTGTGCACTCTCCTCGCAGAAGTCTACAGGATTCGTGTAGTGCTCCCGGTATCCTCGCAGGTTCTGTTTCAGCCGCGGCTCCTGCTAGTAGGCCTGTGAGAACTGCGTTCGTGGGAGATAGGGGCTTGTATAGTGCTTGAGAGTTGTTTATTGTCCACAGTCCTCCTATATATGCTGATGCAATATCTAATGTCGATTCGAGTAGTTTTCTCTGTGGCCCATGTCTTACAAGTATGTAGGTGATTGCTGCTACTAGTGCTCCTGTGCTCGAGGTCGAGTGCCAATATGTATAATGGCTCCTACCATAATAGCTCCCCAGGTATAGTGCTGCTTCATATGATGCTATGATGGTCTTTAGAATCTCGCTCATCTGTCTCTCTCTACCATATGCTAGTATTATAGGTATGGATACGCTACCTACGTGTATTAGGGCTTCTGCTAGCCAGTCATCATACTCTAGGCTGTGGGATAAGAAGGCCATTGCCGCGGATGCTCCTCTAGGAGTAGACATATGGCCTAGTCCCGGTATTCGTATGCCTTCCTTCCTACCTGTTTCCCCGAGGCGCATAGCGTATAGTGAAGCCTTCTTGTATACTCTCGGGGCCGCCGCCATTACTGCATATGTATCTATTAGAGCAGTCCTAGCGGCTTCTAATTCTTGTCTGCCGAGTTCATTGTATGCCTCGATTATTTTATCCACGATGTCCGCTACCACATCCTTTCCCACTATCACTCTCCCTCCACGTTATTTACAGCCGAAAGGTATCTCGAGCTCTAGTAGAGGAGCATGTTGTTGTGCACCGTAAACGTCGGTGTCGCCAGGGTGACCGGCTGGTATCTTGCGCGGAATATTGATTTTGACCGCGTTAGCCGGCTCATAAAGGATTACTTCTATCCTTGAGGGATTCTCCTTGTATAAGGATGCTATCCTCTCAGGTGTTAGATAACTATAGGCTTTAACAGCACATTCTTTCTCTCTAAAGAGTATATCTATAGTTATGGCGAATGGTCCAGCGTTTTTACTCCTGATAATACTCGCTACATCAATGAGCCTAGCCATATCTTACACCTCTAGAACTCTAATGAATGAAAATTCTAGGGGATCATGTTCTTCTATCAGGTGCCATATGCTCCACTCGTATGCCTTTCCAGCATATAAGTCGCTTGGACTGAAGGGTAATGCCAAGTTCCCCGCCGTCGTTATGCGTCCTGGCCATCCCAGGTGGAGTAGCGTGCTTCTCACGGCGCCTGCTATCGTCTTTGCTAGTTCTTTATCCCTTGAGACCACTTCGATGATTATACCAAGCTCATGACCTGGTACTGGATTTGGCTCTCTATAACCCATAACGGCGTTAGCCCCGTAAAAGTGGACATATATGTTGTATTCTCCGTGTATTCGTTCCTTGACAGCTTCAATGGCTTTATCTACAAGCTCTTCTCTCCTCGATATGAATAAGGGATCACGTACTCCGGCAACAACAACATATCTATGGCCTGCCAGCCGTGCACCTTCTAGCTTTACGTATCTCTCCTCTAAATCAACCCAGCCCGTTCCCTTTACGACAACATGTCCGTCGCCAGCCTCCTCGTATGTAGCCTGTGAGAGGTCAGCGTATCCTCCCGGCACATATTCCCTGAAGGGATCAGTCCTCTCATATAATGCATGCTCCGCGACACTCAACACTGTAGCTCTCCTAGAAGGATTAACCGGGTAAACCTCAAACTCACCGTTTCTAAGTACACCCATCATACCGTCGCTACCACTTCCGGGCTCAGCTGCTATGGCACCACACTCTAGGACCTTACCGAGGTGAACCGCTAAGCCCTTGTGTTGCTTCTTTATCCATGGGAGTGCAGCGAATACCGCAACATCTACTACTCTTCCGGCGACAATAATATCTGGCTCTTCTTCCAAGGCCTTCATTATAGGTTCAACGCCTAGCTGGGCGACTATCCGTGTGGATTCTCTTATCCTCTCCTCTGTTAGGTCTCCTAAAGGATTGTTTCTGCCGAGGGAGAAGTGTTTTCTTTGTTTGAGGAGTTCTATGAGTTTTTGTTTATTGACGTCACTGTATACCACGGCTATCCTAGCCTTGTAACCTTTTTTGTTGAGTATTCTTTTTATTATGGCAAGGGTTTTGTCTACGTGGGGTTTTGCCCCTGCACCACCGGCAGTACCTATTGCTAAGGGTATCTCGTGCTTGTAAGATGCCTCTATTAGTAGCGTGAGGTCCCTGTAGAGCATGGAGTCTGTTACGAATGGTACTCCTTCTCCTAGATAGTAGGGTCCTGGATCAGTGGATCCTGCATCTACGGCGATAATATCGGGTTCCTCCAGGAGGGCCAATTCTAGGCTTTCTTTGGGAAAACCGTATCCTAGTATTGCTGTGGGAGCATATATCCTAGTTTCCAATCTAGAACCACACCACTCACGTATTTGTACATGAACTAGAAGTTATTTTTACAATTACAGTTTTCTTATCATCAGAGAATACTTATAGCCTCTTAATACGAGCTAATGATTGTTCTAGAGGCGAGTATGAGGACAGGGGAGTTGAAAGGGGTCGAGATAAAGGTCGAGAACCTTACCAAAAAGTATGGCAATGTTGTGGCACTTGACAATGTGAACCTCGTAGTGGAGAAATCAAAAATAACAACGCTCCTAGGGCCCAGTGGATGTGGTAAAACCACGCTCCTGAAGGTTATCGCTGGATTGGAAAAGCCTTCGAGTGGAAAAGTCTTTTTTGACGGCGCAGACGTGACAGAGTTGCCTCCGGAGAAGAGGAATATTGGGTTTGTATTCCAGGACCTCGCACTCTTCCCCCACCTAGATGTTTATGGTAATATAGCGTTTGGCTTAAAGATAAGGAGATACCCGAATGCTGAGATAAGGAGAAGAGTCCGAGAGGTTCTCGACCTGGTAGGTCTCGACCCCGACGTATTCATGAGGAGAAAAATAGACGAGTTGAGCGGTGGACAAAAACAAAGGGTCGCAATAGCTCGTGCCCTTGTAATAGAGCCAAGCGTGCTCTTATTGGATGAACCCTTCGCTCATCTGGATTACAAGATCAAGCAGAGACTCCTAAGCGTTCTCAAAAGAATACAGAGGGAGACAGGTACAACTGTTCTATACGTTACACACGACCAGAACGAGGCAATGGCCGTGAGCCACTATATAGCCGTGATGAATAATGGCCGTATAATTCAGTATGGTCCTCCCGAAGAGGTCTACGAGAAGCCTAACTCGTTGTTCGTGGCTGGGTTCTTCGGCGAGATTAATGTTCTAAGAGAAGATCCCGAGTACAAGATTCTTATCCGTCCCGAGAAATTATTGCTCGACCCAGAGGACACTGGGCTTCCAAGTATCAAGGGGCGGATCGAGGACATTGTTTTCCAGGGAGCACTCCTCCACATATACGTTAGGAGCGATGGGAGACTGTACAAGGTAACTGTTCCTAGGAACGGAAAACACTACTCGCCCGGCACCCTTGTAAGAATCGCGTGGAGGCCTGAGGACACGGTCAAGGTGCGTGAATAGTGACGCGATATAATCACCTATTAACACTGTTACCGATGGCTCTATTCCTTGTCCTATTCTTCTATGCTCCCTTCATAATACTCTTCTATGAGAGCTTCTTGGGCTATGGTGGAGAACTAACATTAGAAAACTACCTATTACTTGCAACCGATCCAGCATATAGAAAAGTTATATTATATAGTCTCGTCATAAGTTTGGAAACCGTGACTGCTACGCTCCTCTTGTCGTTCCCGGCCGCCTACTATGTAGCCAAACAAGCTTCATCTAGGGAGAGAAACCTGCTCCTGCTACTCTTCCTCACTCCTTTCTGGATCGACGTGCTCCTCAGAGCTCTAGCGATAAAAAGCATAGTGTACGCGTTAGGCGGAGCCGAGGGGTACCCAGCAATGATGCTTGGCATGGTATACGAGTATCTACCTTTCATGTTCTTCCCGCTCTATGTAAGCCTATCGAGACTACCTGACAACGTCATAGAAGCTGCAAAGGTAATGGGTGCCTCCAAGGCTCAGGTTCTAAGATCGATAATTATCCCGTTAAGCCTGCCAGGCATAATCGCTGGATCCCTCCTAGTAGGTCTAATGAGCATGACTGAATACGTTATACCCGCCCTTCTAGGAGGAGTGA
>JALWJI010000027.1 GCA_027081695.1 Acidilobaceae archaeon
CTCTAATCCTATCAACATTCCTCCTAGAAGCGCTATCAGCATTCGTATCAAGAAATCAGCAGGCGTCATCATCTGTCATCACCTTTAGGTAATTCTGCGAGTTCTCTCAAGCATTCCTCGTAGGCTTTGTCTAGATCGTCTAGGTCTAATTCTAACTGTGAGGGAAGAGGAGGACTAATAATCCTTTTCCCACTGGTATGTTTTCCAGGTTTTAACCGTAGCCTCGCCTTTTCGAGATCTATTTCAATCACTACTATCCTAGAGCAGAGGATTCCGACAAAGTAATTATTTCCGCTGGTACCCGTGTATTTCTTGAAACCTAGTCCTTTCAGAATATCAATTAACTTTTTCGCTTTACAGCGATCTGATAACTTACACTTTATTGATAGTTCTATCCTTGTAGTTCCTAGTTCTTCTATTAGCCTCCTACATATGGTACTAGCCAAGCTTTTCCTAGTTGTGGCATACACTATTCTTCTGCTTTCTTCATTTAAGCTTAGTATGCGTCCCCTACAGTTTTTTATTTCTTGGACTACTAGTGGCAGACTCTTTTCTAGAGGCACATATAGTACTATGGTAACGGTGTCCTTGCACTTCATTTATCATTCACCGCATCTTGGAGGGGTCAGACGGGGATAACATCCACACAGAGATTCGGTTTACCTCGATATCATCATCCCACAATTATCAACATATTGTAAAGCAGTAAGCTATATTGTTTGACCCATTCAGCAAGCAGCTACTCTATTAGGTAAAGAGAATTAACTGACTTTATTTCGGCGCCCTCGGTAACACAGGCCTAATTCATTCCAATTTGTTGAAGAGGTCATTTGCGTGGCGTTCCTCATCGGGGCCATTTTATATACGTTTAGACTGATAATAATAATTTAGATATCCAGCAACTGGAGCGTGACAGCCATGGTATACAAGAAAATTCTTGTAGGAATCGATGGCTCCGAAGCTTCTCTCAAAGCTGCACGAAAGGCAGCTGAAATCGCTAAGAGTATGGGATCGAACCTCTTGCTTGTATCTATAGTCCCACCTCCAACTGTTCTTCTAGGCGAGCTACTAGTACCGGAGGTAGTCGACACACGTCCTTTAAAAGAGGCTGCGGAAAAGGCTCTATCGAAACTCAAGGAAACGATCGCTTCTGAATATGGAATCGAGGCACAAACAATTGTTGCTATAGGGGATCCAGGTGACCAAATTACTGAGATCGCTTCTCAGGAAGGCGTTGATCTTATTGTTGTCGGTAGAAGAGGATTAAGCCGGCTAGAGAGACTGTTTATCGGAAGTGTGACCAAGAAAGTACTTGAGAGAACACACACAGATGTATTAGTAGTTATATAGCCGGATACCTATCGTGATACCTAAATAACCCTCCTAGGAAACATTATTTGTTGGCTCGGGAGTGCCGGGGTGCCCGAGCGGACCAAGGGGACGGGCTTGAGACCCGTTCCCCCACACGGGGGGCGCGGGTTCGAATCCCGCCCCCGGCGCCATGGGGGGACTATTGGCTGTCCTGGCCCTGTCTCCTCCACATCCTCGGATAGATTCCTGGTTCCATTATGATTCTCTTTGGTTTCACAGCTATTCCTTTCTCTGATTGGATAATTGTTTCTGCATCCATCTCTGCAACACCTAGTCCGATGAGTTCTCCCTTTCCTGTGAGCATCGCTACCGTGTCGCCTTTCTTTATCGTGTCCTGTACCATGACAATTCCGGGTACTGCTAGGCTTGCTCCGTGGACAATGCTTTCCACCGCGCTATCTCTCACTATTACTTTGGGTATGTGGCATACTGAGTATTCTCCTGGTAGAACTACTTTCCGTAGTAGATCCTCTTTCCCTTCAAGACGTAGACGTATAAGTGCCATTGCGACATCATGCATTCTGACGAGGTTTTTGTCTTCGTGGAAGGGGCCTGTTCTTATTCTACGAAGTTCTCTCATATGGGCTCCTACGCCTAGGACTAGGCCTGCATCCCAGCATAATTTACGCATGTAGGTTCCTGCCTCACAATCTATTCTGAGGAGAGCGTATTTTCCGGTGTATTCTAGAAGCTCTATTTCGTTGATACGTTTTTTTCGCAGTGCCCTTTTCACGCTACTTCTTAGTGGCGGCCTCTGATATATTACTCCCCTGAATTCTTCTAGTACTTCTCTAAGTCGCTCCTCCGGAACTGGGCTATGAAGTTGCATGACGCAGATGTATTCTTTGCTTGAGTGTATGATATTTCCGACTACTCTCGTCATGCGGGCAAGGGCCACGGGTAGTACTCCTGTTACTTTGGGGTGTCCCCGCCCCGGTCCTATGTAGACCTAGGGCTCTAGGGTGCCCCCGTGCCCTGCCCGCTTTATGTTGAACATTTTCTTTATCCATGCTACTACTTCGTGGCTTGTTGGTCCTGGAGGCTTGTCAAGGTTAATTACACCATATTCTATGTATTTCTCGAGTGGTCGCTCGTAGGGGAGCCAACCCCACTCGGGGCTCGTTGGCTCGTCTATTTTGATAAGCCAGTTAGCTTTGTATCCGCAGAACTCGTTTATTGAGTTAATGAACTCCCGGCCTTTCTGGGTTACGTCTATGTCCATTCTTTTCTCTCCTCCTAGTTCTAGTTATTGTCATCTACGAGGATCTATTATATCTTGAGAACTTGGCTCGGTATACTTCTAGAAATTGAAGTTGTAAGCTATCTATATAATATTTATTATGAAAATAGTTATTAAATATTAGACCTATATAGCCGGTGCTGGTTTAACTCTTTCTCTCATGAAATCTACGAGTCCAGCACTAGTTATTGCGTTGAGTACTTCTTCATCAGAGGCCCCTTTACTGATTTCTATCTTTTTATCGAGAGGCTCTATATGGTCGATGTTTGCACGTCTTCTCCTTACACCTGTAAGCTGCTTAGGACCTGTTATTAGTACAAAGTTCTCATCAATGATATCTACGATAACACATTTTCTACCGGCTTCTCTTCCGTATACCTTTACACACAGCCTTCCTACTTCTATTGCTGGCATTCTGTCTCCCTCCATACACCGGATTCGTCTCTAGAAGGTTATCCCGATATAAATATGATTCTTTCGTGAAATCTCACAAGTAGCCTAGCTTCTTGAGCTTTAACCTAACAAAGGACTCGATAACTTGATAGACCTCGTCCACGCCCAGAACGCTTGTATCCACTACAATATCGAACAGAGAATAGTCCAGTAAGTCAAAGCCATAGTATTCTTTAAATCTCTTATATTGGCTCAACTCTCTTGTAAAAGTCTCTCTTATTGTAGTCCACTTATCTTTCTGTTCTCTTGAAACTATTCTCTGTGCGCGTACTAGTGGATGAGCTTTTACTAGTATACTTATATCTGCGATCCCGGCTAGTACCCAGGCTGCAAGATGACTATCGATAACTACTCCTCCTTTTCTAGCATATTCAAGAGTGGTCGAGTCTATGAGGAAATCTATCTTTGGGTCTTTCTCGGCTACTCTGCTAAATTCCTCTAGAGTATAGCCTAGCTTCTTTGCAAGTTCTCTGAATATCTGGCCTGTAGTATAGTATTCTAGTCCAAAATTCTTGCTTAGCTTCTTAGCGTATGTCGTTTTGCCTGAACCTGGAGGGCCAGATACTACTATTACTGGCCCCTTATTACGGATATTCTTAGTAGTTCTGCTAGACACTTCGGGCAGAGTACACCACCATATGGTCTTTCTGGTCTTTTACTAGTTTTGCTTAGGTGCTTTAGCTTGTTGGGACGGAGCCTTGGTACCGCGTTTAGTGGTCGCCCACACCTCGCGCATCGTGCTGGGCCGGGTTTTCTTTTTTCGAAGTGGACCGTGGTGCGTCCGCCTGGGAGCCTAACGCTGACCCTTCGTAGGCTCCTGCTTCTATAGGCGGGCCTCACCACGTTTGTCCACCTCCGTGATGGTCCGCCAATATCGGATGATATTGGTGAGGCGCTATAAGAAGGTATCGCGCATTGCTAGATAGAAGACCATATATGATATAAAGTATAATAGAAAGGACGGAATCACAAGGCCGAATTCTGACTCTATCGAGATTAATGGAATATAATATGGAGCGGGAAGGACAGGAACAATATAGAAGAATATAATGCTTCCCGAGACATAGCTTGCCATTAATAGGAGCATTTTTACTATGATGCTTCTCGTCATTATCCTTTTTGCTTTCTTATACTCGGACTCCATTGCTCTAAGCTTCTTCAATATCCTTTTGCTCTTCCTGGACTCGTTTTTAAGAACTCGATACTGTGAGATAACCTCGATGGCTTTCTCTATTGCTTCTCGTGGATATATGCTCCTGTATATCATTGCAGTACTATAGACGAGCAGTAACGGGAGGATCACGATGATTAGCGGTAACGGATTCATTTCCTTGTTCCTCCATGAACCCGGTGTATTGTCTTGAAATTATTTAAATTGTCTTTTAGGATCTTGAATAATGATCTTTGACAATGGAAATATTCTTGAAACCACCGGAAAAGAAATTATAAATTTTATAGGTTAAGCATGAAGCCTAAGAGTTTCTGAGCCGCTTCTTCAGCCTTTCCTTCTTCGTTTTCTATTATTGCTACTGTGCTAGCATAGTATGTTGCGCTAGCGAAAGACGCTGCTCTTGCATATTCCATTAGTTTTGCTACTCCTAGTGCTCCTCCCATGTCTTTCCTGTATCTTGCTGTATCCCTCTCTTGCCTCTTTACTATTACTTCTGGGTCCGCTTCGATGACTGCGATCATGTCGGGTTTTAGTTCATCTATTACGTGCCTAGGCAGGCCCGGCCAGTATCCGGCTACTGTTTTTACGAGTGCGTGTGTATCGATTATTAAGTAATCATTCTCGCCTAGGTCATTGGAGTCGTTTATTATGCTTCTCGCGGCTAGGCTTTGGAGCTCTAATTGTTTCCTTAGGGGTAGCTTCCTTAGCTCGTCTCTGTCTTTTACTATTCCTTCTTTTATAGCGTAGTTTAGCATTGCCGTGCCGAAGTTGACTATTTTGAGCTTGATGCCTTTGCTCTCAGCTAATTCGGCTAGTTTCGAGATAACGGTGGTCTTTCCTACGCCAGGGACGCCTGTTACTATAACGACCTTGAACTTGTTCCTCATGGCTTATCCCTCGCCAAGCAGCTTCCTCAGTAGCGGGAATGTCTCTAGGGCTCTCTCATAGCTTATCATTGTATAGTACTGATTTATAATACCGACTGCGAGGAGTATTCCTGTCCCTGTACCATAGGCTCCGAATATGTCTGCTACAACAGTGATTATAGCCACGATTATGCTGCTTAGCAGTGTTAGTGGATAGATGTATTTGGATAGGATTGACTCTAGGATCTTCGGGTTTCTCCTCATTCCGGGTATTTCGAGGCCGCTTTTTATTAGTCTATCCGCCTGTTCTGAGGGGTTTAGGCCTGCTAGTTCTACCCACATGTATCCAAATATAATTGACATTATAGTCCAGCTGATCACGAATGTTACTGTCCTGATCGGGTCCGAGACTGCAGTAATTATTCCTCTTGGAGGGCTAATATAATAGACGAACTGATCGTATGCTTGGTATATTGGGTGCGTTGTTCCTAGGAAGTTTCCTATTATTCCTCTGAAGAGTTGGAGGTCTGCTACTAGTATACCGACTAGTAGTATGGGTATGTTTGTTACATACATGAACTGTAGAGGTACCTTTGATCTTATACCCCTCATCCTTGGAGAGGTGACTGGGATCTCTACTCTCATCGCTTGGACATATACTAGGAAGAGTATTATTGCAAGTGTTGCCACGAGGCCTGTGAGATCAGGATATCCTCCTGGCCTTGCAATAATCATAGGAGAAGGATTCTGTATTAGTGCAGGTATAAAGCCGTATGTTTCCGCTACTTGGGGGATATAGCCTAGGAAGCTCCACATTACCTGGTATGCCACTCCTGCCAGGATGAAGAGGCTTATCGCGCTTCCTATACCCCAACCCTTCTGGAGCATCTCATCCATGAGAATAACTATAAACGCGGCTAGCGAGAGTTGCGCAATAACCAGGATCTTTATTTCCCAAGATGGGGTTATGTTGGTTCCGGCCCAGTACTTGTTTCCTAAAACATACATGGTGGCCTCGAAGATTGCGAAGAATATGGCCAGGCTCTTCTGCGCGGCAGTGAATGTTTTTCTAGCATCTGGGTCCGATAGGTCGATGTCGATTATTTTCGCGCCTGCAAGTACCTGTAGTATGAGTCCCGCCGTGACAATGGGACCGATACCAAGCTCCATCAACGTGCCCGCACTACTGGCGAAGATAATTTGCTGAAGAGTAATAGTAGACTCAGTGACCTGCTCGGGTATCCCGTATAGGGGAATATTAGTCATAATGAGATATAGTACAAGGACAACACCCGTCCACGCCAATCTCCTGTACAGCGATGGTTTTGGCACTGGTTTCTCTATTGTAGGAAACCTGTCAGCAATTGCTGCAAGTATATCCAATACACCCACAGTGATTCACCTAATCGTCGATTCCCCGGAAACCGCCTTGTAGACCTATGGATACCTCTCGGGGAAATAAATGAGTAACCCCAGGCTCGAAATATTCTTAATAACCTGTAATTGGCTTAGACACCTATAATTGGCGAAGGAGCGGGGGTGCCCGAGCCTGGTCAAAGGGGTCGGGCTCAGGACCCGATGGCGTAGGCCTGCGTGGGTTCAAATCCCACCCCCCGCACCATCCTATACTGGTTGCCATATTCGCTAGAACGAACGAGCAACGTTCTATTGATCGGCGGACGTACGTATTTCTACTCATATTAAGCTTCGCCGTATTACTGCATGAATAGGTTATCACGGGATGCTAAGATTAGGAGCAACGGACAGGGCACTACTCTCTAGACCCTATATGGCGCAGGGATGCAATCTCTGCTTCGGCGGGTTAAAGGCAGTTATATTTATCACAGGGCTATGCGACGATGGGTGTTTCTACTGTCCCGTTAACCGTGAGAAACTTGGGCACGACGTGATCTTTGTAAACGAAGAACCCGTATATAGTATCGATGACATTGTGCTCGAGGTCATGAGGAGTGGCGCCAGCGGAGCCAGTATCACGGGAGGGGATCCTTTAACCGTTCCACATAGAGTATTCAACGTCATAAAATCTCTAAAGGAGAACTTTGGATACGCTTTCCACATACATCTATATACAAGCGGAAGGTATGCTACCAGAGACGTTTTATTAAGACTTGACCACATTGGCCTCGACGAAATACGGTTCCATCCTACACACGATTCTTTCCTCGAGAAAATCAAACTAGCAGTCAAACACACATCTATCAGTACAGGAGTCGAGATTCCTATTGCCCCAGGCCTCCTAGAATGGGCCAAGAAGATAATACTTTACGCAGATAGAGTAGGAGCAGAATTCGTGAACTTGAACGAGCTAGAATTCGTTTCTCCAAACGCAAGACAACTCATGATAAGAGGATATAGGGAAAGCAGCAAGCGTCCATTTACAGTTGAAGGAGCCCTAGAGGCAGCAGTAAGAATCGTCGAATGGGCACGGGAAAACGTGTCAATACCCGTTCATTTTTGCCCCGCCACATTCAAAGATAAAATACAGACAAGAAACCGACTAAGAAATACCGCGGTTCTCGATAGAAGATGGTGTGAAACTGTAACACGTGACGGAACACTCCTATACTACTTAATAGATGCAAACAGCATATGCCTTCCTGTCAGCCACGAGTGCATACCTGGTTCTACCCTAATTGAGGTTTATCCAACTAGATCCAGGAGGCCAATTGTAAGAGAGGAATCATGCCAGAAATAACCTGTTAAAACATCAGAATCACATAATTAGATATAGCCACATTAACGTAGTTCGGTGACTAGACTTGGAGAAAAACTGTTGCATAGACAAAGAATTATTCAACCACGATGAAGGAGAACTCTATAGGGCGCTCGGCATCGACGACGATGAAAAAGACTTTGTCGACGACTTCATCGAGAAGATCCTAGGAGAAAAAACAAAACTAAGCGAGCTTATCGAAAGCATATGGAGCCAGGAATGCGATAAGCTTTCCCTTCCAGGAAGGGTTTATGCAACCGTTAGAATTGCCACAGAAATATACTCTATGTATCTGGAGACCATAGCTAGGAGAATAGAGGAAATGGAAAAAGAAAAGAGGGAAGAGAATTGAAGCCCCGCAATATAAGGCCACCGAGAGGCTTCCGCGATTTTCCACCCGATATTATGCTTCTCAGAAAGGAGCTCATTTCACGACTAGAAAATGTATTCCAGAAATATGGGTTCGATCCAATAGATACCCCAGTCCTCGAATACTGGGAGATACTGGCAGGTAAGTACGGCGAGGAAGCCGAGAACAGGCTTATATGGAGATTTAAGGATCCCTGGAGCGAACGCGAGTATGCACTCAGATATGACCTCACAGTCCCGCTTGCGCGGTTTGTCGCTACTCATAGAAACATTGTAATGCCGTTCAAACGATATCACATCGCTCCAGTATGGAGACACGAAGAGCCTCAAAAGGGTAGATACAGGGAATTCTATCAGTGCGACGCTGATATAGTTGGAAGCCCGTATCCAGAGGCCGATGCGGAAATAGTTAATCTCGCAATAGACTCTTTGAAGGCACTTGGATTCAGCTCGGGTTATACAATACGGTTAAACGATAGAAGACTTCTCAGAGGCATATTCGAGGAAGAACTCGGATTATCAAACATAGTCCCCGTCTACAGAGCTATCGATAAGCTGGACAAAATCGGTATAGATGGTGTAAGGAGAGAGCTAGAAAAGCTTGGCCTAGCTCAAGGAACCATAGGAAAGATACTTGACATAATATCAATATCGGGTGAGCCCGACGATATACTAGATGAGATCATCAAAAAGTATTCTAATAACTCTAACGTATCAGCGGCAGTTGCCCACTTAAGAGAGATGAGTTCGCTCATTATAGAATCCGATAAGATTAAGATAGATATGAGCCTTGTCAGGGGTCTGGACTATTATACAGGACCTATACTGGAGATAGTGCTGGATAAACCTAGGATAGGTAGCGTGGCTGGTGGAGGAAGATACGATAATCTTATCGGCCTCTTCATAGGGGAGTCTATTCCTGCTACTGGTGTTAGTATAGGGCTCGAGCGTATAATTGATGCTGGATTAGAGCTAGGAATATATAATCTTGATAGAAAGACTGTGACAGAAGTCCAAGTGATAGTAATGCGGCGTGACTTCTTCCAGTATGCTTGGAAAGTAACAGATTTACTGAGACGTGGAGGGATTAGGACGAGAATAGATGTCGGTAGAGCTAATGAGAGAAAACAGAGGAAGAAGGCTCAGAGACTCTCTATTCCCGTGTTGGCATTCATAGGTGGAAAAGAAGTAGAATCTGGGACTGTTACCTTGTACAGTGTTAAGTGTGGTGAAAGATTTACCGTAAAGCTAGAGGATGCGGTTAGACGGGCTAGAGAACTTCTCAGTAATTGTTAGTTTTCAATTCTCATCATTCAAAATTAACATTTAAAACCGCACAAGAAACCTTTATTTTACATGGTGAGAATTTTGTCATACAGAGATAAGAAATACATTCTATGGCTAGAAGAAGTAGACAACACCCATCACGATCTTGTAGGAGGCAAAGCAGTAGGACTCGGAGAAATGATGAAAGCAGGAATACCAGTACCACCCGGATTCGTAGTAACCAGCGAAGCATACAAGCAATTCATTCTCGAAACAGGAATCTCAGGCTTCATAAAATATGTATTAGAAGAAGTTATAATCAGCGGTAAACCCGAAGAGTACGAAAAAGCAAGCCAAATGATTCGATCTAAGTTTGTCAGAACACCAATGCCTAAACGACTTAGAGATGCAATAGCACAAGCATATCTTAAACTAGCCGAGAAAATAGGTGTAGAAAACCCACGAGTAGCAGTAAGAAGCAGTGCCACCGTGGAAGACCTCCCGGAGGCAAGCTTCGCCGGCCAGCAAGACACATACCTAAACGTATCGGGAGTAGACGAGGTAATCGAACACGTAAAGAAGGCATGGGCAAGCCTATGGACTGCAAGAGCCCTGAGCTATAGGGACTCTCTCAACGTCTCCCACGAGAACGCCTACATGGCCGTAGTAGTCCAGAAAATGGTGTCCAGCAGAAGTAGCGGTGTTATGTTCACACTACATCCCGTAACAGGCGACGAGTCGAAAATAGTAATCGAAAGCATCTGGGGACTCGGAGAATACATAGTAGGAGGAAAAGTGACACCCGACTCCTTCGTCGTAGACAAAGAAACCCTAGAAATCGTAGAGAGAAGAATCTCGTCGAAGACAAAGGCATTATTCTACGATCCAAGGAGGCGCCAGAACGTCGAAATAAAAATACCTGAAACCCAAGAAGAGCTAGAAGAACTAAAGAAAATACATCCAGAAATAGCCTCAATAATAGAAAAATACGAAATCAGGCCAGACAAGCCCTCTCTAAGCGACGAGGAAGTCAGAAAACTAGCCGAGGTAGCACTAAAAGTAGAACAACACTTCGGCCACCACATGGACATAGAATGGGCAATAGACTCCGAAATAGATCCACCAGACAACCTCTTCCTAGTACAGGCAAGGCCAGAAACCGTATGGAGTCAAAAGAGAAAGATAGAGACACCACAAGAAACAGAAGAAGCCCAGATTAAAAAAGGCGAAGTACTCGTACGCGGAGTTCCTGCAAGCCCAGGACAAGCCGCCGGAATAGTCAAAGTAGCTCTCAGCGTCGAGGAAGCCGCCAAGAAAATGAAGAAAGGAGACATACTAGTTACAAAGATGACGGATCCAGACTGGGTACCCTACATGAAAATGGCCGCTGCAATAGTAACTGATGAAGGAGGAATGACTGCTCACGCAGCAATCGTTGCAAGGGAGCTAGGTATACCAGCCGTGGTAGGCACAGGTAACGCCACAGAGGTCCTAAAGGACGGAATGCTCGTCACCGTCGACGGTAGCAGAGGCGTAGTATATAGCGGGAAAGTCATCGAAGAGAAGCCCGAAAAAGAAGAAGCAGGACCAACGGGCATTCCAGCTGAACTAGTAATGGAGCTCTATCCCGTAACCGCCACTAAAATCTATATGAACCTAGGACAACCAGACGAAATCGACAGATACAAGAACCTGCCCTTCGACGGAATAGGCCTAATGAGAATAGAATTCATAATCTCGAGCTGGATAGGATACCATCCACTCTACCTAGTAGACCAGGGAAGAGGAGTCTACTTTGTAGACAAGCTAGCCGAAGGAATAGCCAAAGTAGCATCAGCAATATATCCAAGGCCCGTAGTAGTCAGATTCAGCGACTTCAAATCCAACGAATACAGGCGCCTCAAAGGAGGCGAAAAATACGAGGATATCGATGAGAGAAACCCGATGATCGGATGGAGAGGAGTATCACGATATATAACGCCAAAATTCGAGCCCGCATTCAGGCTCGAACTCAGAGCGATAAAGAAGGTCAGAGACGAGTGGGGCCTGAAGAATGTATGGGTAATGTTCCCCTTCGTTAGGACAACCTGGGAACTAAAGAAAGCCCTCCAAATAATGGCTGACGAGGGTCTCGAGAGAGGAAGGGACTTCAAGGTATGGATAATGGTCGAAGTACCGAGCACAGTCCTGCTAGCAGACG
The DNA here is from genome assembly GCA_027081695.1 of Acidilobaceae archaeon. Classification (GTDB taxonomy): domain Archaea; phylum Thermoproteota; class Thermoprotei_A; order Sulfolobales; family Acidilobaceae; genus S143-63. Next base: position 11,671 of record JALWJI010000027.1, read on the forward strand.
AGTTCGCAAAATTAATAGACGGATTCAGCATCGGTAGTAACGACCTAACCCAACTGGTACTTGGAGTAGACAGAGACAGCGGACTACTAGCCAGAATGGGCTACTTCGACGAGAGAGACCCTGCAGTACTCAAAGCCATCAAAATGATAATAGACGCAGCACACAGAAACGGAGTAACCGCCAGCATATGCGGACAAGCACCCAGCGTATACCCAGAACTCGTAGAATTCCTCGTCAGGAACGGAATAGATTCCATCAGCGTAAACCCGGATGCCGTCGTCTCGACGAGAAGAAGAGTAGCTAGCATCGAAAAGAAGATAATGCTAGAAAAACTACGGAATCTCTAAATAAGCCCCATTACTCTCATTTTTCACCATCCCGCCAAGGATCCCAAGTAATTATCTCGCATAACCTTCACAAGTCATGACGCAACTACTTCTTTACTCATTTATCCACTAACAGGATACTGAATTCTAGACTTGGATGATGAAACATTGAGTATGAAACGAGAAAAAAACAGTGTGGAATCAAACATAAGCATAGATCGTATTTCCAAAATAGAGAAAAAATGCGTCTTCTGTAATTACTGGCGGCCAAATGTATTCTATAGCTTTATCGGATACTGTGAACGACGCGATAAGTATACTTTGGATACCGATACATGCAACTTTTTTGAACCTTTAAAAATAAATGAAAACAAACTATATTGGTGCTCTACGTGTAAAACAAGGATAACTGGTTATGAGGCCCTCCAGCATGTGAAGAAAGGACATAGGGTGCATAGAGGGGCCTATGTTGACCCAGATATTAAGGAGGAACTATATAGTGTCTTTTGAGAAAGAATGGGGTGCACGGGGTGAGTAACAGCAACATAGACCTGAAATTCCTCATCGGTGGCCCCCAAGGAGGGGGCATTGAGTCCGCCGGTCAAATAGCCCTGAAAACATTCGTCCTCAAAGGCTACCAGGTAATAGGAACAAGAGAATATCAGAGCAATATCATGGGTGCACATAGCTATTTCACAATAAGGGTAAAGCCGGAGAGGCCTGGTGCTATTAACTTCCCTGTAGACGCTGCAACTGTCCTCGACGCCGAGAGCGTCCTCACACACTTCACCGATGTAAAGAAAGACGGCTTCATGGTATATGATTCCTCGACGATAAAAACGAAGATAAAAACGATCGCGCCAATGCCTAAGCCGCTTAAAGAGCGATTAATTAAGTTCTTCGAAGAAAGAGGAATGGAGCCCACAGCAGAAAGTGCGGTAAAAGTGGCCGAAGAAAATGGAGTAAAAACAATAGGTCTCCCAATGAGAGACCTAATAAGAAAAGTAGCTTCAGAAACAAGTGCTCCTTTAAGCAGAGTCTCAAAAACACTAAACACCATAGGTCTAGCCACAACATTATACCTCCTAGGAGTAGAACCCAACTGGATTGAGAAGGCAATCGCAACACATTTCGCTGCAAAGAAGAAAGTAGTCGACATGAACATTCTAGCGGCACGTATAGCAATCGAATACGTTGATGAGCACTACGGAGGACCCTGCTGTTTCCTACCAGAAGGACCCCATCTAGGAAAAGAAACCATGCTAGCAACAGGCAACGAAATAGTAGCTATGGGCAAGGTGGTTGGTGGCCTAACAATGCAGACATACTATCCGATAACACCTGCTAGCGACGAGGCACTTTTCCTAGAAGGTCACAGGAACTTCGAACTCGCTCCCTGGGCAGAAGAAGTGCTCAGGCTAAAGAAGCTGGGTGCTGTGGTTCTCCAGACAGAAGACGAGCTATCAGCAATAATGTCTGCCCTCGGTGCAGCCGTAGCGGGGGCCAGAACATCGACTTCCACAAGCGGTCCTGGCTTCGCCCTAATGAACGAGGCAATAAGCCTGGCGATAATGGCTGAAATCCCAGTAGTAATAACTGTCTGGCAGAGAGGAGGACCGAGCACAGGACTTCCGACGAGAGAGGGACAACAAGACCTTCTACACACGCTCTTCTCAGGCCATGGCGACAATCCAAAAATCGTCATCGCCAGCGGAGACCACATAGAAGCATACTATGACGCCATAAAAGCCCTCAACTGGGCAGAGAAATACCAGACACCCGTAATACACCTAGTAGACAAGTACCTAGCATCAACAATAACAAGTCTCCACAGAGAAGACATCGATCCACTAAAAGCTACGGTCGAAAGAGGCAAATTCGTGGAGAATCCTGGAAAAGACTACCTGAGATACAAGATTACTGAAGACGGAATAAGTCCACGTGCTCCAATGGGCAAAGTTCCACTAACATGGACAGGCTTAGAACATACCGAGGACGGTATGCCCACAGAAGATCCTATAGTTAGAGACCAAATGATAGCGAAAAGGAGGAGAAAGTTCGAGACCATAGCAAGAGAGATACCCGACTCCGAGAAGGTAGTACTCCATGGAGATCCTGATGCTAAGATAACACTGGTAAGCTGGGGATCCACAAAGCCAATAATACTTGAGGCAATGAAGCTTCTAGAAAAAGAGGGAATAAAAGTAAACTTCCTACAGCTCAGACTATTCTACCCGTTCCCGGTAAAACCTGTGCTCGACGTACTAACAAACGCTGAACTAGTAATAGACATAGAACAAAACGATCTCGCCCAAGCCGCATTCCTCATACGCGGCTACACAGGATTCACAATAGAACATTTCGTCAAGAAGCTCACGGGCAGGGCCCTCTGGGACACAGAGGTAGCCCACGCGGTTAAACGCATAGTTGAGACAGGAGAGAAAGAGGTGGTGGTGAGCGGTGGCGCGTAGCTGGCTAGACTATAAGACGGATGCCTGGGTACAGTGGTGCCCTGGATGTGGAAACTTCGGTATACTTAACGCACTACATCGGGCACTAGCAGAACTAGACATTGATCCAAGCAATCTCGTCGTCGTAACGGGAATAGGATGTAGCGGGAGATCCTGCTACTACATTAAAGGAAACACTATACACGTACTCCACGGCAGAGCGATACCAACCGCAACAGGAATCAAGATTGCAAACCCCGAGCTCACAGTCATAGCAGAAGGCGGAGACGGCGACATGCTAGGAATAGGCGTAGAACACTTCGTCTCCATTGGGCGAAGAAACCTTGACATAACAGTAATCGTCCACGACAACGCAGTATATGGATTAACAAAGGGTCAGGCAGGACCAACACTTCCAAGCTGGTGGCAAACCAAGGCACTTCCAGGACCAAACCTACACGACAACCTAAACCCATTGCTCCTAGCACTAGCAAGCGGATACACATTCATAGCACGTGGCTACGCATACCACGTCAAGGAGACAAAAGAACTAATTAAGAAAGCAATCGAGCACAAAGGCACAAGCCTCGTACAGATACTTCAGCCATGTCCAACATACAACAATATAATGACCAAAGACTGGTACGAGGAGAGAATCTATTATCTAGACCAAGAGGATCCAAACTGGGATCCACAAGTAGCATCAATAGACGACTTCAAGAATAAGATGGGAACAATACTCGAGAAGATGCTAGAGTGGGGAGACAAAATACCTCTTGGAGTATTCTATGTGAATCTAGCAAAAGACACGTTTGAACAGAGACTCGAAAAAGTCATACCGACCTACAGAGAATACCCACCGGCCAAGAGACCGGTAAGTGCGAATGGAAAACCACTGGTAGATCCATGGATACTATTCGCAGACAAGGTAGTAAAACCCTAAAATCCCTCGATACATTAAAGTTAAGAACCGGCTTCTTTTTCCTCACTACCCTGTCTAATAATTATTCAAACTCTTTCTTATTTAGCGTCTCTAAATGAGATTCTAACCCACAGACGTTTGAAAGGATAGTTAACATTAATGTGCCCCAATTATAATTCTCCTAGAACGGGTGGATAAGAAACATGTTTCATATATCAATATACAAAACGCCTTACGGAACCATGCTCTTCGCTGCTGACGAAGAACTAGTAGGAAAAGCATTCTATGATGAAGAACGTAAGATTGCGTTACTAGTCTCCGAGAAGCTCTATGGCGATAAACTAGTTGAAGAGGCTGATCTAGTAAAATTGATGCGAGAAGCCTCAGTATTAGTCCTAACAGGAGAGAAAACCGTTGAGATAGCAGTAAAACTGGGACTAGTTCATCCCGACGCCATATTATATGTAAGGAATGTCCCCCACGCACATGTATATAAGATGTAGTCGGATCACGAGCGGTTTACTTAAGGGGTTTTTATCCTTAGAGACGGGCTTCATATGATTCAAGTCCATATTGTTAAAATAAAGGTGATTTGCACACACAAATCCTTAACTTGGAGCCAAGGCTCTATTTGAATTAAAGGGTGTTTAAAATGGGAGACATCGTAGTACTTGTAAAACCCTCTCTCAATCCAGACATGACGCGTTCAAAACCCGACGGAACAGTGGATCTCGACGCGATCCCCTTGAAACTAGACGATATAGACGCTAACGCGCTAGAAGCAGCAAAAGAACTCAAGAACACACTAGGAGGAAAAATCATTGCCCTACTACTGCTACCATGGGGCCCAATACAGAAGAGAACAAGAGAACTAAAGATGGTTACCCAGGAAGCCCTCGCTAGAGGGGCAGACGAAGCATACATAGTATCCGACGAAAAACTCCTACCCGGCGATCCCATCATAACCGCAACAGTCCTGTCCAACGCAATTAAGAAATACGCACCAAGCGCCAGTCTAGTCCTCGTAGCGGAGGCCTCAATAGATCAGACGACAGGACAAATCGCAGGAAGAGTAGCAGCCAAACTCGGACTCCCCTTCATCAGTTACGCGAGAAAGATCACTATCGACGGGAACAAAATAGTTGCTGAGAGAGACGTAGAAGACCATATAGAGGTAATGGAAGCCTCGCTTCCAGCAGTGGTGAGCGTAACCCAGGAAATTAATGAGCCGAGACCACCTACACTGTTACAGATTAGGAGAGCAGGGAAAAAGCCGCAGAAAACACTAAGCGCGGCAGACGTAGAACCAATACCGGAAAGAAAGAAGGAGCCGGTAGAATACAAGATACTGACCGTAAGTAGAAAACAAGTCATCATAGAGGGCGATACACTCGAAGAGATCGCCGAGAAGCTTATAGAAGCTCTCGAGAAGGAGGGAGTTCTCTAGGGGGTGAATAGGAATGGTTGACGCACTAATCGTGGCGAGCGGTGTTCAGGAAGTTAAAGAATCACTCTCAGCAGTCTCCAGCCTTGGAGACGTGGAAGTCCTATTCTATGGCAAGGATTCCGATAAAGCCGATGAAGTAGCCAAGCTAGGCGTAAAAGTATACGTTCTAAAAAGCCAGCATCCTGGCGCTCTATTCAATGCAGTCAAGAAGCTATACGATGAGAAACAACCCAAAGTAATAGTAGGATACGGTACAAAGAACAACAGAGATGCACTCTCAAGACTAGCAGGAACCTATGATCTTCCAATGGCTACAGACGTAATAGGCGTAGAATTCAAAGACGACCACATCATATATAAGAGAGGATTCCTCAGCGAAAGAGCAATCGCCACAGAGAAAATCCCATATCCAGCCATCATACTAATCAACGCAAAAGTATTCGAACCGGTTCAAAGAGAGGGCTCAGGCAACACAGAGGAGATAAGCGTAGAAGAAGACAGCGTAAAACTACTAGAGATAAAACCGAAACAGCTAAGCGGAATCAACCTAGAAGACGCCGAGATAATAGTCGGCGTAGGAAGAGGATTCAAGAAGAAGGAAGACCTAGAACTCGCATTCAAGCTAGCAGAACTACTCGGCGGACAAGTAGGAGCCAGCAGACCTATAGCAGCAGACTATAAGTGGCTACCAGAAGACGCATGGATAGGAATAAGCGGCAAGAGAGTGGCACCAAAACTATACATTGCAGTAGGTATTAGTGGCGCTCCACAGCACATGGCAGGAGTAAACAACTCAAAAATAATAGTAGCAATTAACAAAGACAAGAGCGCCCCAATATTCAAGCTAGCCGACTACGGAGTAGTAGCCGACCTGTACCAGTTCCTACCAGTGCTCATAAAGAAACTAGAAGAGAAGAAAGGAAAGTAAACTATTTCAAACACTATTATTTTCTTATCATATCACTCTTTCCTAGCAAAGATAAGTAATCAATATTTCTCTTTTATTAGAAAACGTAATGACTACATTGTTATATACAAACCATGTTCCTAGAATTGCATGGTTATACGGTGAGTTACCATGGAATCAACCGTGGGAGAGCCAATACTCGGACTAACACTAGGACTATTCGCCATACTATTCTTAGTGCTATTCTTGCCATTTATATCTAAAAAAATAGAGGAAAACCTAGAACCATTCTTCCTACTTATGGGATTGCTAGGGGTGACACTAAACTATCACTACGATATAATTAACCACGAGGAACTGGTTGCTTTAGCCAAAAAAGCATTAACAACTCCCGTATCCGTCTCTGGACTCCCAATAGGCATAACGCAAGTCGTATTCATATTCGGGCTTATATTCCTCTACTACCACAAACCAATCTATAGATTCATAAATAACTTGATACAGAAACTAGGCTTCTACATGTTCACATTCGTATTCATCGTTATACTAGGCCTTATATCTAGCATAATCAGTGTTATAGTCACCGCGGTGATCTTATCCGAGATAGCAGCCGCCCTCAAAATGTCAAGAGAAAGAAAAATCGAATTCGTCGTACTAACCGCTTTCGCTGTTGGTTTAGGAGCAGCACTTACACCCATTGGAGAACCATTATCTACTATAGCGATAAGCAAGCTCGGTGCACCATTCGACTACCTATTTCGTCTCTTAGGAGTATACATTATACCCGGTATCATTGGAATAGCGGCATATACAACAATCCGGCTGAAAAGAGAAGGAGTGCATGTAGAAGGAGTCGAAGCAGAGTACAATGAAACCATGAGAAACATCATAGATAGAACTATTAGAGTATTCATATTCATTGCCGCACTTGAACTATTAGGACACAGCTTTACACCACTGGTGACATGGTACTTTAGTAAACTAGAAGCATGGCAACTCTACTGGCTGAACACTATTTCAGCCGTTGTTGATAACGCTACCTTAACTGCTGCTGAGATTAGTCCTGTGCTCACAGAGGAACAGATTAGGAGTGCCCTTCTATCTCTACTCATATCGGGAGGCATGCTGATCCCTGGCAATATACCAAACATCGTAGCTGCGGGAAGACTAAAGATAACTAGCAAGGAGTGGGCGCGCATAGGCGTTCCATTTGGAGTAGTAGTTCTAATGATCTACTTCATATTAGTAGAAGTAGCAGGCATACACATAACAATCTAACAAGTAATAAAATAAATGGGTGGCATAACCATGAAGCCTTTAAACAAGCTCCTCGTAGCCGTCGACCTAAGCAAGGCGAGTGACGCCATAATAGATTTCGCATATTCTATAGCCGAAAAATATGGATCTGAACTAGTATTGTTTTATGCAATAGAAGACTCTCTAGTAGATCATCCAGCTGCTGGCTTCGATCCAAATGCGATAATCTCTGAATATGTGAAAAAAGCAAAAGAATACTTTGAAGAAAAAGTGGAGTTCTTGAAGACTAAAGGTGTAGACGCATATTATGTAATAAACGATACACCAATGGATCCTGCCCAGGCTATATGCAAAGCCGCAAGCGAGGAGGGAGCCACCGAAATACTAATAGGACACAAAGGACGAGGCCTGCTCAAAATATTCCCTATAGGAAGCACAGCTCTAAGCGTAATCAACCTGTCAAGAACACCCGTTATCCTTTTGAAGGTCAAAGCAGAAGAAGAAAAAGTCTCTATACTCTACCGTGAGAACACTGCAAAACAAGACTTCTTGAAACGTGTCCTAATAGGTGTTGACGACAATATGAGCGATGATATGATTCGATACTTTGGATCGCTACTTGTAACTGCTTGGAGACGAGAACCAGGAGAAGCATACATAGTCCATGTTATAGAATCGGGAGAGAGCGAAGCTGACTCGAAGAAACTAGTTACGCGAGCTGTTTCCATTTTAAAAGAGTATGGTATCGAAGCTAAGACAATGATACTGGAAGGGAAACCCTCAAAAGCGATTATCTCGGCGATAGACCAATTAAATATCACTGGTTTATTGGTCGGAAAAACCTTGAAGAAGAAGAGGCTACACGAATACATCACGGGAACAACTTTATGGCGTTTAATCGCATATATTGATATACCCATGGTCGTATACCCGATAAATGTCGGTGAAGAATAACGTTTGTTACTAGCGAATTACTGAGGGTATCCCCGATGAAGATGGGTGCAAGCACTGAGACAAAAATATGAGACCACGTTATTATTTATTAAAATTATTCAGAAATAGATGCTCTACTTCTTTATACTTGCAACTATAATTCCAACTAGAACTCCAACGCTCGCTGGACCCACAACAATAGTTCCAAATACAGTCATGAGACCTTTTAACAGTGGTAGAAGCTGTTTTACTTCCATACCTATTTTCTCTGCGATCTCTGCACTATTTGCTCCTATACTCCACACTGAAAGAGCAGATCCGAGGAGAAGTATGCCTATGAAGGCTAGAATATATCGTAGTGCTTTCACTGCTGTGTATCCTAGTCCAAAACCTAGCAAGAATTCTATTAGCATTACTGTTCCGGTCTGAGGATTAGTCATAATGGTTCCCACTATGCCTGCTATACCGGTGTCAGTGGCATTTGCCGTAGTAGTCTCGTTTAATTCTTGGGCGTTTACAACGAGGGCTACTGAGAAGGCTAGAATCATCAATACTCCTAGTATGACAAATCTTCTATACGTCAAGTTTGTTTCACCTAGGTATTATTTAGTGGTGGTATCTGATCTAATATATCCTAGCCATGAAATCCTGTGTCAATATAGTTATTTAATGTATCCTAACTATTCATTAGTATTCAATGATAGAATCATCCGAGAGAGACCCTTAAGTATTATGAGATCCTATTATTATCCCTTAACCTTTACCATGTTAAATGGAGGGTGCATATCTTGGCTCATAGGGAAGTTCTGGCCGAGCCAGGCTCAAGAGTAGTTATGCTTGGCAACGTAGCCTTTGCACGAGGAGCATTAGAATATGGTGTAAGCTTTGCCTCAGCGTATCCTGGAACTCCTTCTACAGAGATTACAGAGGCTCTCTCATACGCTTCTAGGATTCTCGGCGGACCCTATGTGGAGTGGAGCGCTAATGAGAAGGTAGCCTTGGAAGCAGCAATAGGAGCCGCTCTTACCGGTATTCCTGCTCTAGCCTCTATGAAACATGTAGGAGTAAACGTTGCGGCAGACCCATTGTTTAGCTCCGCCTACATGGGGGTAGAAGGTGCCCTCGTTATTGTATCAGCAGATGATCCAGGCATGTGGAGCAGCCAGAACGAGCAGGATAACAGATGGTATGGCATCCATGCCTATATCCCGGTAGTGGAACCTGCGGGGCCCCAAGAAGCAAAAACAGCTATCATCGAGGCATTCAAGCTAAGCGAAAAATGGAAACATCCTGTAATATTGAGAACGACTACAAGAGTATCACACACAAGGGTTATAGTCGAGGCCGGAGAGATAGATATAGCTAAGATTAAGAGAAAAGGAACATTCGTTAAGAATCCAGAAAAATATACTCTAGTTCCCGTACATGCACGCAGGTTGCGAGAAGAGCTTGTCGAAAAATGGGAAAAGATATCAAAAGACCTCTCCCAGAACCAGGTACTCAACCACGCAGAAGGAAACCCTGATTCAGAAACCCTAGTTGTAGCTATAGGACTAGGATATAGATATGCAAAAGAAATCCTTGCAACCCACGGCCTACTAGACAACGTAAGATTACTGAAACTAAGTGCTCCAGTACCTCTCCCGAAGAGTCTTCTCCTGAACGAGGCCGAAGGACGTGAAAAAATTATATTCATAGAAGAAGGCGACCCTGTGATAGAAACCCTCTCAAAAGCATTATTCTACGATCACGATATAAGAGCTAAAATCTACGGAAAAGGCACCGGTCATCTCAAGAAGACAGGCGAACTCGAACTACACCGTGTAGAAAAACTCCTAGCCAAAGCATTAGGCCTCGAGAAAACCTATTACAACCAATCCGTAATAAAGCCCGAGATAAAACTACCTCCACGACCCCCCGTATTATGCCCTGGATGTCCCTATAGAGCAGTATTCTACGCATTGCGTAGAGCAGTGGGTAAAGCTAGAATACGGCCTATCTATAATGGAGACATCGGATGCTATAGTCTCGGCGTGAACCCACCGTTCCAGATGCAGGATACTATTGTGGAGATGGGAGGCAGCATAGGCCTAGCCAATGGAATGGCCCACGCACAAGATGATAAGGTGCCGATAGCTATAATAGGAGACTCAACATTCTTCCACGCCGGACTACCAGGACTAGCCAATGCAGTATACAATAGGAGCCCTATGCTAGTGGTCGTCCTTGATAACCGTACAACAGCAATGACTGGACATCAACCCCACCCAGGTATAGGAGTTACGGCCAGAGGAGTTGAAGGAACAGAACTCTCCATAGTTGATGCTGCAAAAGGTCTTGGAGTAGAATACGTAAAGGTTATTGACGCGTTTAACATAGCGGAAGGAGAAAAAGAATTCTATGAAGCCATAGAATACGTAAAGAAAGAAAGAAAGCCCGCATTAATAGTAGCAAAGGGAGCATGCATACTCTTGGCACTTGCAGCCGGTAGAAGAGTAGGAGTCTACCCCGTCGCATATAGAGTAAATGACGACAAGTGTACCGCATGCGGACTATGCTATAAAGCCTTCAACTGTCCAGCAATATACTCAAAAGACGATGGAAAAGCATACATCAATGAACTCCTCTGTACTGGATGCGGAGAATGTGCACAGATTTGTCCATTCGACGCCTTTGAACCAGTCGACGAGGTCCCACCAGAATGGCTTCGCCTCATGCGAGAGGCGAAACCCTCTTAGCATATAAGAGGTGATGTACCATGAAGTCGCTCAATATAGTACTCTCAGGAGTAGGCGGGCAGGGAATAATCTCCCTAGCTAATGTGATAGCTAACGCTGTTCTGGAGTCAGGGGGAAACGTAATCGTAGCAGAAACACACGGACTCAGTCAACGAGGAGGGTCAGTCATAGTACATGTAAGAATAGGAGACGTAGAAGCTCCATTAATTCCACCAGGTAACGGGGACCTTATGCTTAGCCTAGATCCTATTGAAGCAGCGCGATACTCTGTTTATCTGAAAAAAGGTTCGATGATCTTTGTAGACAATAACATAACTCCTCCGCCTCTTCCTGGAATAAAAATACCATCACTAGACGAGATAGTCGAATCCCTAGAGAAAGAGGGGTTCGATATCATTGTCGTACCAGCAGTCGATGAGGCTAAGAAAGCAGGAAATCCTCTGGGAGCAAATATATTCTTGTTAGGGGCATCATATCAAACTAGTATCCTGAAAGAATACATTAAGGAAGAAGCCATTATAGACGCTATTAGAAAGAACCTAAAGAAACCCGAGAAAAACATAGAAGTGTTCAAAAGAGGCAAAAAGTGGGCCGAAGAAAGATTAACCAGCTAATATAGCACTATAATTTTTCTCATCTAACCGTCACATCTTACTATTCTTACATCTACCGCATAAGCTCCATCTCTATTTACAATAATCGGGTTTAGATCGAGCTCCACTATGCCCTTTCTATTGAGGAGTTCTGAGGCTCTATACACTAAATCTATTAGCGAATCAATATCTGCCCTAAACCCTCTGTATCCCCGGAGGACTTTTGATATCTTTGTTTCATCTATCATCTTTTCAGCTTCACATCTGTTTAATGGCGCTACCCTAATTGATACGTCGTTATAAACTTCAACAAGCGTTCCTCCAGCCCCAAATAGGACAACTGGGCCAAATACGGGATCTTTCTTTCCTCCGACGAATACCTCGATGCCTTCTTCTACTTGTTCCTGGAACAGTACACCTT
>JALWJI010000028.1 GCA_027081695.1 Acidilobaceae archaeon
GAAATGAGAGAAGAAATCAAGTCGCTACAGAAACGATTGAAGATAACTACAATATATGTGACACACGATCAGCTCGAAGCATTAAGCATGAGCGACCGTATAGCTGTCATGAACAAGGGGAAAGTCCTACAGGTAGACACTCCTACGAATCTCTACTTCAAGCCTAACAGCTTGTTCGTTGCGAGTTTCCTAGGTAGGAGTAATGTTCTAGATGGTCGCGTTACCGGTACTCTAGACGACCATATGGTGAAAGTATATGTTGATCAGCTAGACAAGGAACTAGTAATATATACACATGGCGGAATCGAGACCGGCAAAGTGCATGTCGTTATAAGACCAGAGAGCTTCGAACTAGTGGAAGACCTTCCAGTAGGAGAGAACATTATAGAGGGAGTAGTAGACGATTCGATGTTCCTGGGCGACAAGATAGAAGCCAGAGTTATATCTGGATCGGCTAAACTAACTATTTACTTGCCTAATAAGATATTTGTAAGGCAGGGACAAAAAGTAACGCTCCGTATACCGCCTGACAGAATGGTGGCTCTGCCCGCATAGACTATTCTCTCACGTTGATTATTTTCTTATAGATACTCTCTTAACTCCAGATAATCTATGACGTCAGTGATCATCACACGGGCAGTCCTCCAAGCTGGTCCTGCAGGACCCTCAAGTACTATATCCTCGTTCTCCACACTAAATACAATCACATTGCCTTCTTTTTCAGCCCTATACAGGGGGTCATCACGAGATACCCTAGTGGGATACACCTTGAACACCCTCTTCACTAAATCCGCAAATGCTACTTGTTTAACCCTGAATCCCTCATTTAACGCTTTTCTTATCTCTTCCTCACTATACTCCTCTATAGGACTTCTATCTACCTCGTCTATGCTTACCCTCACCCCAAGCGTGTTTGCAAGAATAGTTATCTTGGCGGCGGCGTCCAGGCCATGGGTATCTACAGTGTGATCTGGCTCGAGGAGCTTTGCTGCTTTAGCTTCTTTGATCGCCTCTTCAAAGCTCAGGCCTTTCTCTACGAGGCCAAGAATATAATTTGACGAAGCATTTAGGACTGCTCTTATTGATGACACGTCCCGGCCTCTTAGACCCTTAGCAGAGTCTATGGCTGGCGTTCCTGCAGCCACCGTAGCCCTGTATCCTATATATACTCCTCTTTTCTTAGCATAGTCCATGAATCCTTGGTAGTCTCTTGCTAGCACTGTTTTGTCGGCGGTGATTATGGAGATCCCTGCTTCGGCAAGAGCCTTATAGATAGTAGTGTTTGGTTCCCCCGTCTTGTATGAGGGCGGCATGACTATCATGGCGAGCTCGGCACCTGTGAGTAGAGCTCCCTCCACTGATCCTACTCCTGGCTTAAAAGATGGATGGTTTTCGAGCTTCTCGTCTTTCTCGATTAATCTCAATAGGTTTACCTTATCGGCAGGACCCCCGACAAGTACAGAACCCTTGCTGGCGCTGACTCCTACTAGTTCTATACCATATTTTTGTCCCTCTCTCAGAATAAGCTTCACAAGTTCCTTACCTACGTTACCGAAGCCTACCACGAAAACGTTTACTTCGACCATAACATTAAGCACCAATGATAAAGGTACCGGTCAGAGAATTATATACAGTTACTAGAGTTATGTGTATTTTGCTCTACTCCGCATAATGAAATAGATAGAACTATACGAATATACTAAGAAGGGTGACAGCAATTGACAGACCTAAACTTAGAAGAGACCTTCTATGAATTCATAAAAACTATTGCAACAGGAATCCCTGAAGATATATATACGGCAATAAAGAACGCCTACGAGAAAGAAGAAAACCCTGTCGCAAAAACACAGCTAAAAGCAATCCTCGAAGATATGGAGATAGCCTGTAAAAAGAAGAGACCAATATGCCAAGACACGGGCACGCCTTATCTATGGATCGAGATAGGAGAAGACTTCCCAGTTAAACCGACAAAAGTCATAAAACAATTCACAAACGCTCTAAGAAAAGTCACCAAGGAAGGATACCTAAGACCCAACGCAGTAGACCCACTATACTTCAAAAACAGCGGCGACAATACAGGTAGATACATCCCATGGATCCATGTAGAACCAGTACCCGGAGACAAACTCAAGGTATACCTCATGACAAAGGGAGGAGGGAGCGAAGCCCCAAGCACATTGGTAATGTCGACTCCTCTAAAAGGATTCGAGAACCTCAAGAAAACAGTCATAGACGCAATAGCAAGAGCAGGAGCACTTCCATGTCCACCGGTCATAGTAGGTGTAGCTATCGGAGCCGGTGCAGATATAGTAATGTCTCTTGCCAAGAAAGCTCTCCTAAGACCAATAGGAGAGAGGCATCCAGACCCTAAGGCAGCAAAAATAGAAGAAGAACTACTGAAAGCCCTTAACAAGCTAGAGATAGGACCACACGGATTCGGTGGTAGGCTAACAGCGCTAGACGTAAAGTTCGATTACTCGTACAGGCATCCTGCAACATTCGCTATAGGCGTGGTAACAAGCTGTTGGGCGACGCGACGAGGAATTATAGAGATTTCTCCGGATGGATCGTCGAAGATGCTGACCCGGCATCTTAAACTAGTAGACGGTGAATGCAAGATAGTCTAGGGAGGTGATTGGAATGAGCGAAGCACGTGTATTTCATCTAAAGACTCCATTAAGCGACGAGGACGTCTCCAAGCTTCGAGTCGGAGATATAGTCTATGTTACTGGAATAATGGTTACTGCTAGAGACGAGGCCCATAAGAAGATTCTTGAAGTAATAGAAAGCGGTGAAAAACTACCCATAGACCTCAAGGGACTAGTACTATACCATTGCGGACCTGTCGTGAGGAAAAGAGAGGACGGCTCCTGGGAGGTAGTCGCAGCAGGACCCACAACAAGTATGAGGATGGAAAGCGTCGAGGCCGAGTTTATCGAGAAAACAGGCGTGAAAATGATAGTAGGTAAAGGAGGAATGGGACAGCGCACAGCCGAGGCAATGAAAAAACACAAAGCAGTCTACGCCGTATTCACTGGTGGAGCCGGGGCTCTCGCAGCTGATAGAATAAAGCGTGTCGTCGATGTCTACTGGCTAGATGAGCTCGGCATACCTGAAGCTGTATGGGTATTCGAAGTCGAGGAATTCGGTCCCCTCGTCGTAACAATAGACACAACAGGCAAAAACTACTACGAAGAGAAAATGAAAGAAGTTAAGATAAAAGCTGAGAAGATTAAAGAAGAACTAATGAAAGTAGAATTCGAGTAACTAAAAATAAAATATAGATTCTCTTTTTCCCACGTCTCCAATACTTCGCTACTAAATCATTCTTTCTCTACGAAGATGTACGCTCCCTTTAGATAGTCGAGGTACTCGGCCCTCCTCAATACATGATCAGGTGCTGCTCCTCTAATACTACCCAAAATACTGTAGTCTAGTCTGCTATCCATTAAGACGTCGTTGACCACGTTGAGGAACATCTCTCGAGTTAGGAAGTAGCTACAGCTACTCAGATATAGTATGCCATTTTTCTCTACCTGGTTCGCGCTCCATTTATAGGACGAGTAGTAGGCCGAAAGACCCTTCCTTACGGATTTTTTATCTGATTTCTGTATGAATGCAGGTGGATCCACTATGACTACGTCGAATCCTGCAAGACTAGGACTTTCCCGGATAACATCCCATATAGATGCATTAATTATCCGGTAAGATTTTACATTGTTAAGCTCAAGGTTTTTCCTTAGTAGTGCTATAGCAATTGGATCCTCTTCAATAAATGTTACGTGAGAAGCTCCTCCAAGCCATGCATGTACACCGAATGCCCCTGTGTAGGAGAAAACGTCTAGTACTCTTTCCTTGTTTCCTATATACCGGTATAGTTCGAGCCTATTCATCCGTTGATCCAGATAGAAACCGGTTTTCTGACCTATCTCCACATTAACTATAAACTTGGCGTCGTCCTCCTCTATGATTACTTGTCTAATCTTTTTTAGAAGCCATCTTTTACGAGGTTCTAGACCGATATCTTTTCGTGAGCGCTGCGTACTCTTCTCGAAAACTCCCTCTACACCTATTATCTGTTTTAGGATCTGTGCAATTTTTTCAACGTGTACGTCTATGGCACTGCTACTTGATTGTATTACGGCGACTTTTTCATCGAAAACATCAATTATTAATCCCGATAACAAGTCACCGTCGCTATTGACGAGACGATAACTCCGGGTCTTTTTGAGTCCTGCCAGCTCTCTTCTCCGTAGACTAGCCTCGAGCTTCATCCCGAACACGTGTTCGGGACGAGTATCCGGGCACTCATGATAATAGATGATTCTCAGTGCTACGGGTCCGATAGCTTCGTAGATTCCACAGGCTCTAATACCCGATGGAGTCTGTATATCGACTATCTCTCCATTGTTTATATCTCGTGTTGCCCGCACCCATTTTCTGTATATAATCCCTGTTCCTCGCTCTAGGTGACGCTCGCCTTCTCCGGTTACTGTTATCATTTTTTCTTCCTCCATTTCCAGGTTTATTGATTAACATATGGAGCTGGAAGATCGTCCCTCGATACCTACAGTTGTATTTAGCAGGGGATCAAAGCTTGTTTCTGATTATATTTCCTTTAGCGATTACGGTTAGAAGCCTATCATAACCCCAAATATATGATAGCTGGCTTAGTCTCTCGTAGTCCCAGATTAATATGTCGGCGTAGGCTCCCTCACGGATTGTTCCATGACTTGGATATATATCGAGGCTCCACGCCGCGTTGACTGTTGTAGCGGCTAGTGCCTCTAGAGGTGTCAGGCCCAGAAGATATACTGCGAGATCCATTGTGGTCTGGAGTATTGGATTCATGTTGTTCGGGTTGTAGTCTGTCGCTACTCCTAGGTATACACCGTATCTTCTAAGTTGTTTTACTGGTGGTTTCTTGTCTGCAAATACTGATAGCATTGATGTCGGCAGGAGAGTAGCTACGGTTCTTGTCGTGGCGAGGCCTGGTATTATAGGCTCGGGGAGATATTCTAAGTGATCGATACTGTGAATCTCGTACTCTAGGGCTAGCTTGGAGCATCCTATATTGGCTAGCTCGTCTGAGTGTAGTCTTATTTTTAAACGGTTTCTCTTCCCCTCGGATATTATCTTTCTAGTTTCTTCTACCGTAAACGCCCCTTTATCACAGAATACGTCCACGAATTCTAGCTTTTTTTCCGCGGCTAGAGGCACTAGTCTCCTGGTGAAACAGTCTACGTATTCATTACGCTTCTCCGTGTACTCTCTTGGTATAACGTGTGCTAGGAGGGTGCCTATAATTGTCTGCTTGGCACGTTTCTTTAACTCCAATATTGCGTCAATGAGTTTTGCCTCATGCTCGTAGAGGAGTCCATAGCCTGTTTTTACTTCTACTACTGTTGTTCCATAATACAGCATTTTATCGAGAACTCTCAGAGCATTGATTACAAGGTTTTCTAGAGGTGCTCTCCTCGTCTCTTCTACTGTATAATATATTCCACCACCTGCTTCTAATATTTCAGAGTATGTTTTCCCTTCTAGCTTCATCCATAGCTCATGGCTCCTATCCCCTGCGAAAATAAGATGTGTATGCGTGTCAATCAGGCCTGGCGTCGCGATCCTGCCCTCTGCATTTATTATGAGAGATGCCTCGTATTTATCCGCATCACTGTCTGATCCGACCCATACAACTTTGCCATCTTTTACTGCCACTGCCGCATTATGTATTATACCTGCTGAATCCTTGTCAACTCTTCGAAGAGGTCCATTCTTGAAGGTTACTAGTTCTCCAATATTTCTTATCACGATATCTACCTTCATGTTATCACCCCGTGTAACATGTATAGGGCTAGTCTAGATGCTAGTCTTATCGTCTTGTTAGCATTATCTTTTATTGGCACGATTTCTACGATGTCTGCTCCCTTGACGTTCATTTTGTCAAGGACGTAGTCTAGGATCTGTATTGTCTCCTTTGGATGAAGCCCTGGACTCGAGGGACTGTTAACACCAGGAGCGTATGCTGAGTCTAAATGGTCAATGTCGAGTGTTACATAGTGGACTCGACATGTTTCTTTCAGGTCCTCTAGATCCCTGTAGATTTCTTCTATTCTAGTCCACACGTCTCTTACTCCGTGGAATCTTATTCCTAGTTCCTTTGCTCTATTTGCTAAATAGGATGGGTTAGAGTATTCTCCTATACCTATAATAATAGTCTTGATACTGTCCCTATGAGTCTGGTATAATTCGTATAGCCAGCTTCCGCTTGTTACTCCGCTCGATATTGATCTTAGATCGAAGTGTGCGTCTAGCATTACTAGTCCTACACAGTCGTATACATCGATGAGACCTTCTAGTATGGGGCCCGTTATACTATGGTCTCCTCCTAGGAAGAGTGTAAACTTGTTTTCTTCGAATAGTTTTCTTGATGCTTCTCTTATTGTTCTCTTAGTTTTCTGCCAGTCTCTTGGATATACAACTATGTCCCCGTAGTCTTTGGGCTTACATGGGAGCTGTCCCTTTGAAGGGCTATAGTCGGGGCTAGCATATATGTTGTCGCGGA
>JALWJI010000029.1 GCA_027081695.1 Acidilobaceae archaeon
TAGGTAAAGCAGAGGTGGATGCTAGATTAAGCTCGTTCAGCATGTCTTCAACATATTCTATTGGAGGATCCAGATTCGCTATAAACGAAATCAGCACGTAGATTTCTTCGTCGCTTAATCCGTCCTTTTTTGCCCGATCCATAATACTACGTATGCATTCTGGATATAGATTCGGCCTTATCCCGGGCGAGGATCTTTTGACTAGTTCTCTAGCATATCTTCTACCAAGTTCTTCGAGTCTAGGGGCTTCTAAGTCCTTGTACTCGTCTATTAGTGATTCGAGCTTCCTCCTTATCCCATGTATGATTAAGTGTATTGCTCGTTGTCTGTCTAAGTATATCTTTCGTGATTTGACGAACCCGCTTGGCAGTGAAAGGACAGCGTCATTTGATCCTTCGATTGTCTCTAGATACTTGATAAGGTCTAAGCGGAATTTGAGTATCTTAGGGATGACTCTTCCTGCCGGATCAACTAGCCAAGGTATGCTTAATGGCTTATACTCTAGTTCGATTCCGAGATTTTTAGCAATCTTTATCAGTTCCTCGTCGTTCACTCTAGGGAGAGTAGAGAGTGCATGGTCTACAGATGCATCTATTAGTAGTTTGATCAATCTATACGCTCTACTCTTCGCAGATGCGACGAGGGCACCATAATAGGAGATAACCGCCTCGTACTCATTAGACGGTAATTCTAATTGTCTATTCTCGACTAGAGAAGACAAAAGTTTTTCTACTAAGGTTAATGAGTCATCTTCTTCTAAAACTATAGGTAATGGTACTTTCACTCCGAGCCTGCGTTCAATGAACAGCTCTGGTTTAACCATATAGGGATGCATCATTATTCTGGATCCTCCGTTAAATGTATCCTAGTTCTTTCTTCAGCTCTCTTCCCCAGCACGTACTTAGGTTATCTATTCACTTTATCATGCACATTTTCCATGTTATCAATAATTGTTTTCATTTTACAGATCTTTTAAATGGACAAAGGCTCCTTATTCTCTTGAGAGATTCTAGGTGAGAGGATAGTGAAGACCATCGCGAGAAAGATGGCTGAATGGGTATACTCTCTAGAATACGAAAAGATACCTGCAGAAGTTATAGAAGAAGTAAAGAAGAGATTCATAGATACTCTGGGCGTCGCTATCGGAGCATTCTACGAGGAACCCGTAAAAATAGCTCGTTGGCTAGCAGAAAGCAGTTCAGCGACTAGAATACCGTCGACAATCTGGGGTACACGAAAGAGAGGTTCAGCAGACCTCGTAGACTTCTATAACGGATGTGCAGCACGCTACTTCGACTTTAACGACACCTATCTATCAAAAGAAGCTCTTCATCCAAGCGACAGTATTCCGGCAATTGTAGCGGCGGCGGAAATAGTCGATGCACATGCACATAGAATTATAGAAGGTATTGTAGCGGCGTATGAAATTATAGGAGCTCTTGCGGACGCCTATAGTGTCCGTGGCAGGGGATGGGATCACACAGTCTATATAAATATAGGATCAGCTGCTGGAGCAGCTAAGGTACTTGGCCTAGACGTAGACAAGATAGAAGAGGCAATAAATATCGCGACAAACACTTCTCTAGCTCTACGACAAACGAGAGCAGGAGAACTAAGCATGTGGAAAGGATGCGCCGCGGCCCATGCCTCGAGAAATGGATTATTTGCAGCCCTCCTAGCATGGCAGGGGATGACAGGTCCTAAGCCCGTGTTCGAGGGCGAATTCGGATTCTTCAACGTGGCACTCTGCGGTGAAAAGTTTGAACTACCAGAGCTTGCACCCAACGGAAAGTATAGGCTTATGAAAACAAGCATCAAGTACTGGCCCGTAGAATATCATTCAATGTCTGCTGTAGAGGCAGCTCTACGCATCGTCGAAAAAGAAGGAAAGATTAATCCAGAAGATGTAGAGGAGATAACAATAGAGACGTTTACGGTCAGTTATAAGATAATTGTTAAGGACCCAGAGAAATGGGATCCAAAGACCAGAGAGACAGCCGACCACAGCCTACCTTACATTACAGCCGCGGCACTGATAGACGGTAAAGTATGGATAGAAACATTCAAGCCAGAACGATATCTTGCTGAGGACGTAAGAAAGTTAATGAAAAAGATGGAGGTCAAGGTATCTGAGAAGTACGATGAAATCTATCCAGACGGAATAGGGAACAAGATAATCATACGCTTTAAAGATGGAAGAGTCGTAGAGGAAGAATCAATATATCCTCCTGGACATTTCAAGAACCCGCTAGATAGAAAAGGAGTCGAGGAGAAATTCCTACGCATAACAAGGGGCCTAGTGTCGGAGGATGCTGCAAAGGAATTCTTGGTAAAGTCGTGGTCTCTTGAGAATATAGAAGATGTAGGTAGACTCATCCGTCTTCTAGTAGTAGAACCCTAAAGAACAGGTAATAAATAGAATAATTATTTTTATTATTTTCTTATTCTAACGACGAACAAACCACCCACGAGTCCTAGGACAAGTCCCACTATTAGGGCAGCAACAGTTAAGCGAGCATTGTTAGAGAGCCTCTCCTTTAGTATTTCATAGTCGGTTTTCGCCTTCTCTAATTCCTGTTTATAGACGTCGACTTCTCCTTTACAGTAATCTAACTGTTTTGTGAGATTAGTGTTCTCTTGTCTCAGGTTTTCGATTACCTGGTTTAGATTCTGAATAGTATCGTTTAGTTGGCTAAGATAGCTTTTTAGCTGTGAAAGTATTTTGAATTCTAGATCGCTTGTGCCGGTGTTCTTCAATATGATTGAAAGAGGTGTTGAGCCGAGTACCGCTGGCAGATAGTTGGTTAAGAACACGCTTGACTTAATAGTGGTCGTGTTGTTTACATTGTATTCGAGTAGTAGAGTCCTTATGCTTGAGTTGTCCAGTGGTTCTAACTTATATGTTAGGTTTACGGGTTCGGGTGTTACTGGTATTATTCCTTGGAAGAATGCGAGTTTAGTAGTGTTATGGGACACCGAGAGTGCTTGCATCCCTATGGCAACAAGGTTTTCGGCGTTTACAGTAGTGTTTAGTATCATAGGGGATACAGTTAAGTTGGGGTAGGTGTATTCTAGTAGGTTGACTTCTATTAGTGATTGGTTTAAGATGGTTGTTTCTACTGGATAGGATACGATCAATTTGTTCTGTGCACCATTGTAGGTTATCATATAGTCTATTTCGGGTGTCCAGCTATAGAAGAAGAAGACTATCTCTAAGCTAGCATTATTTTCAAGTGTTTTGCTTAGCTTCGCTACAACTATATCGGAGGATATTTTGTTTACTTCTAGAGAATAGTTGGTTATTTTTACAACGGTACTGTTTTCTACTTGATATATGCCTATATACGGGTTTGTTGTCGAGTTCAATGCCGTGAAGGTATCACCGAAATCATTTTTTATTTCTATCCAGGTAATTCCTCCGTTGTCAGCGTCTAGCTTAAGGTTATAGAACATGGTATTAATGGTAAGTGTATTGTTTGACATGGAATAATTAATGTATAAGTCTTGTAGGGAAACGGCACCGGCAGTATATGATAAGGAGAGTATTGGTGCAAGAATAAGTAGCATTGCTAATAGTATTCCCCAGGGATTCTTAGCTTCGGAAGCATGTCGTGTCATCGAGATAACACCAGGAGTGGGAGTAGATTCATTGACTTTAAAACAATATTGTCGCGATGCTTTATAGTATGTTAATAATATTTCCAAATGTAGTAAAAAGTCATATGTCTCATATCCTTTAATATGGTATTTCATAGCGGGATACATGGTAATAGCTCGGTGAAAATGGCAGTGGTCGACGACAACTGCAGAGGAGTCTTCAAGGGAATAGTGTTTAGTGGAAAAGGAGAAGGAGCATTCTATGTAAGCATCTATGCTAAACAATTCCGTAGCGCCCTAGGATTCACTCCGTATCCAGGAACAATGAATGTAAAGCTTCTGGACAATGTAGATTTATTTAATTCATGTCTAGAATATACTCCAAAGAAAATCATAGAACCTCCAAACATAGAAGGTACAAAGCTTGCTAGGGTAATAGCGTATCCTCTACGAGTCAATGGATATAACGTATGGGCTGTTAGGCCAGAGATAACAATCTATAAGAATGATGTCGTCGAGCTTATCTCCGATAAGTATCTAAGAGCGTTGCTTAAGGTCAAAGACGGAGACATAGTCTATGTCTCCTTATCATACAAGCAGGAAGGATAGGGCAAGAATGATGTAGGGCCGCGTGGAAGCCGTCCCCGACTCATCGCCCGGAGTATTCCGGCCTCGTCGCGGGGCGGGGGGACGCGGCCCCATCTTGTAATCTTATAGCTAAAAGTTATAGAGAGTACGGGAAACAAAATATTATTCTATGCTCTGCGTGGTTTTTCTCCTAGTTTCCTCATGAGTAGCCTAGCGGCTACTATTAGGGGGTCCCATACGGGTGCTAGTGGCGGTGCGTATCCGATGTCGCTGAAGAATAGGTCCCATACAGTTGCTCTTGTCGTGAGTAGTGAAGCAATAACGTTTATTCTCCATAGAACTGTTTCTGTTGCACCTATGCTTTGTGCACCTAGTAGTCTTCCTGTATCAGCATCGGCGACTACTTTGAGGTGTAGTTTTGCTCGTCCTGGAATATAGTGGGCTTTCGTGTACCCGGAGAGGTCTGCTTCTATAACGTTATATCCATGTTTCTCGGCTTCGGCCTTTGAGAGACCTGTTCTTGCGACGATAAGGTCAAATGACTTGAAGGTGGAGGTTCCCACGCTTCCTGGGAATACCGCGTCTCTTCCACCGAGTATAGAGCCGACGACGTATCCCATTTTGTTGGCTATAGGTGCGAACGGTCTCCATACGGGTTTTCCTGTTACTATGTCTTTGTGCTCGGCGACGTCTCCTATAGCATAGACTCCTGGTATAGATGTTTGTAGCTTTTCATCGGTCCAGATAGCTCCTGTTTCTCCTATTTTTACTCCGATTTTCTTGGCTAGTTCGGTGTTTGGTTTAATTCCCACTCCTACAATGAATAAGTCTCCTTGTACCTCGCCTTTCTCAGTGATTATTGATACGGCTTTTTCATTGCTGGTTTTGAACTCTTTTACTGGAGCCCCCTTGATTACTTCGACGCCTTTCTCTTTTAGATGGTTTTCGAGGATCTCGGCATAATCTGGATCTAGTGCCTTTGGTGCGACTTGGTCTAGTGCCTCGACGATTGTTACCTTCATTCCGAGATTACTGAGGTTCTCGGCTAGCTCTAGGCCAACATAGCCTGCACCTATAATTACAGCTTTGCTACCATGAGGTAGTTTTAGTGCATAGCTCCTGATTTGTTCTCCGCTATCCAGGTGCTTGATATAGAATACGTTCTCTAGCTCCCTGATCTCGGGCCATATCTCGGGAGCCCTGCTCCGCGCACCAGTAGCAATTACTAGGTAGTCCCATTCTAACTCGTTTTCTTCTCCTGTTACGAGACTGCGGTAAACGAGTTTCTTAGCAGACACGTCTACAGATACTACTTCTGTCTGTAGTCTTAGATCAATACCTCTCTTCTTTATGAATACTTCTGGTTTATAGTAAAGTAGTTCGTCAAGGGTTTTCACAACGCATCCTGCAAGATAGGGAATACCGCATAGAGCGAAGCTTACATATGGTGTTCTCTCGAACACCGTAACCTCATATTCGGGCTTCAGTCTTTTTACACGGGATGCAGCAGCCATTCCTGCGGCTCCGCCACCGATTATTACTACACGGGTCATAATCGTGCACCATGGATTCTGGTTGGCGTAGAACTAGCTTATAGGTTTTCGCAAATATTGTGCTAAGGAATGGATGCTTGTCGACGAGTCAATGATACAGGAATTTTATCCTGGCATAACAATGAGTGATCATGGAAGAGAATGGAGCGGTATAAACGATAAATGGGAGGATCTGGGAATATTGGCTCGGCTCGAGGCTGATATTGCAGTCATAAATGGGAAGGTTATTGAGAAGTTCTCAATGCCTTTCCATAGGGATGTATTCTTTGAAACAATTATAATACCTGGGTTTAGCGATGCTCATGCACATCCTCAAGTAATAGATGCTGGGCTAGTTCCTGGCCAAGTGTGGGGTAATAGTTATGAGTGGTTAATGAGTAGGAGACTGCATGTTGATGAGGCATTAATAAGAAATGATATTGGACTAGCGTCTACATTGACGGAGCTCGTGCTTAAGCGTGTACTCTTAGAAGGAGTAACACTAATAGCGTTAACTGGTAGGCTTGAGGCTAACATTAAGGCTGTTGTAAAGGGTAGTGTGGCTCCACGCGTTGTATTGCTACCAACTGTTATGAGTAAAAGAGGATGGAGTAGGCCTGAGGAAATCGATAAGCTATTCTATAAGTATAGAATGTACATAAACGATGCATTGTTGAGGCCCGGCGTATTTGTTCATAGCATATCCTATGCAAGCCCCCAGATGATCTATAGCTCGCTTGATATTGCGCGGAAGATGAGGGCACCGCTTGGAATGCATCTCAGTGAAGGTATTAGTGAGAAAAAGGATTTTTTAGAGCTCCTTGGAGACAAGGTATC
>JALWJI010000030.1 GCA_027081695.1 Acidilobaceae archaeon
AGACTGGTGTCTGCCTCTATTTTATAAAGGTTATAAAATAACGATAGACGACTGTTCACGGGTATATTACTGTACCGCTCTCTAACCTGTATACACGTGAAGCTTCTTCTAAAGCTCCTATAACAGCAGTATTTCCTGTATGCTCTACGTACTCAATTATTGCCTTTACCTTAGGACCCATGCTTCCCGGCGGGAAGAGTCCCTTCTCATAAAGTTCTTTGAGCTTGTCTTTGCTTACTTCCTTCAACCATCTCTGCGTGGGTTTACCGTAGTCAATAGCTATGCCGGGAACGTCTGTTAATATAACGAATCTATCGGCATTGATTAGTCTGGCCAAGAGACTTGAGGCGAGATCCTTGTCTATAACGGCCTCCACAGGTGTTAGATCCTTGTCGACCGGAATTCCTCCTCCTCCCACAGCAATCGTTATAACGCCACTTAATGCGAGGCTCCTAATAACATTCTTCTCAATAATATCTACTGGCCGAGGACTAGGTACAACTCTTCTCCATCCTCCTCGGGGATCAGGACGCATCACCCAGCCCTTCTCCCTTGATAATCTCTCGGCTTCTTCGCGGCTATAATATGATCCTACGAATTTCGTTGGGTTCGCGAATGCCGGATCGTCCCTGTCAACCACGACCCTGGTAACTATACTCACTACGTCTCTACTAACGCCGAGCCTGGCTAGGTATCTGGAAAGAGAATGTTGTAATAGGTATCCTATCCATCCTTGTGTCATAGCAACCGCAATATCAAGAGACTGCCTCGGCTTCGAGGCGGGGAGGGCTTCAAACGCTTCAAGCAGGTATCCGACTTGTGGACCATTTCCATGAGTAATCACGAGGTTAATCCCTTCTCTAGCTATTTCAGCTAGCTGTTCCGCGGCTCTGGAGACATTTCGCCATTGCTCTTCTGGGTGTCCGGAGTCTTTCTTTCTTAGGAGAGCGTTTCCGCCTAGAGCGATTACTACGAGCATCGTGTCTTACCCGCCAAATGTTCAAGACGAAACAATGTGATGCTACTCTTGGTGTTCTAAGGGTATCTATGGGAAAGAGGGTTAGAAGTGAAGTTTGTTCTTTGCACGGTCTAGGAACGTGTTTATCATGTCGACTATTGTGGGTCCTTCGATTATCTTTATATCATATTTTACTTGGACTATTGGTTTGTTTACTTTTACTAGGCGCTCTAATTTTATCGGTGTACCCGCTACTATTACGTCTGCTGGGACAGCGTTGAGTGTCTCTTCTAGATCCTTTATTTGTTGTGGGCTGTAGCCTGTGCTGGGTACAACATTCTTCATGTGTGGGTATTCCTGGAACATTTTTGCGATTATTCCCTTAGCGTAGGGTCGTGGGTCTACTATTTCGGCGCCATACTTTTGTGCAGCAACGTATCCTGCCCCGTAGGGTGCGCCTCCGTGGGTTACTGTTGGAGAGTCTTCTACTACTACTGCTTTCTTTCCTTCGAGTAGCTCGGGTTTGTCTACTACTACTTCGCTTACAGCTAGGCTGATCTCGGCTCTTGGATTGACTCGCTTAATGTTCTTCTTTATTGTTTCTACCGCGTCTTTCTCTGCTTGATCGATCTTGTTGATTATGACTACGTCGGCGAGCCTCGTGTTGACCTCGCCGGGGAAGCTACCGACTTCGTGACCAGGCCTCATAGCGTCTGCTACTACTATCATGTAGTCGGGGACATAGAAGGGCCAGTCATTGTTTCCACCGTCCCAGAGTATGATGTCTGCTTCGGATTCTGCTCGTCTAAGTATCTCTCCATAGTCTATTCCGGCATATACTATTAGGCCCATGTCTAGGTAGTGCTCGTATTCTTCTCGTTCCTCAATAGTGACATTGTATTTGTCTAGGTCCTCGTAGGTCTCGAACCTCTGCACCGCCATCTTTACTAGGTCTCCATACGCCATTGGGTGGCGGACTGGGACCACTTTCAATCCTCTCTTAGATAGTTCTCTCACTACAGCTCTCGATACGCTACTCTTCCCTGCACCAGTTCTAACAGCTGTTACTGCTATCACAGGCTTAGCGCTCTCCAGCATCGTGTCTCTTGGTCCTAGGATTTTGAAGGTGGCTCCTGATGAGAGCGCTGCGCTGAGCTTGTTTCCGAGATCGGTGTAGAGGAGATCGCTGTATGCAAGGACTATCTCGTCTACTCCTTCTCTGGAAGCTACCGTGGCGAGGTCTTCTTCAGGGATTATCGGTATTCCGGAGGGATATAGTTTGCCTGCTAGCTCAGGTGGGTAGCGACGCCCTTCTATGCCAGGGATCTGAGTAGCGGTAAACGCGACTACACGATAGTCAGGGTTGTCCCTATAGAAAACGTTAAAGTTGTGGAAGTCTCGTCCTCCAGCTCCCATAATGATAACTTTCTTCGGCCGTGCCATAGAGAACACCGTGTTTTCTTCGCTGTGGTTACAGGAATAAATAATAGAATATTATGTTCGGATATGTGACCAAGGTGGGCTCGAAGAAGGGTTTAAGGGTACTCTATTTTGAGAGTCCTAGAAACTATTAAAAATCAAGAAATAAAACAATAAGATCCTTATACGGTTCATGACTAGTAATACTACATACACGGACGAGTATTGGAGGGGCTAGCGCTTGGCGAAAAAGAGCAACAAGAAGAAAGGTCCTATATCCGGAGAATACGGTAACTTTACGGGTAAGGCTGTAGAATTCGTTACACGGTTCTCCGCTCCTATAACGATTCTATTACTAATAATTATACTAGCTTTAGGCGTCTACATAAGAATAATTCCAGCGTTGAAATACGGTATAGAGCTGGACGCAAACGACCCCTGGATAGTGTATTGGGAAGCAAAATACTTCGTGGAGAACGGGCTCATGTCCCTAGAAGGATTAACCAATGTAAAGGACTTCTGGTGGCCAGTGGGCAGAGACTTCCTCCATACAGAATATGTTGGAATGGCGTGGTTAGCGGCAGCCTCGTATCCTATAGGAGAAGCCTTCGGACTAACGCTTAAGGAATGGGTAGCGCTCTTCCCAGTATTTGCAGGCGCCGCGACAATCATACTATTATTTGTTACAATACATGAAGTAACAAGATCAAAGCTAGGAGCACTTGGCGCCGCCGCGTTCTTCGCATTAATGCCGGGAGCAATTGTCAGAACAACTGTTGGATTCGTGGAGAAGATAGGTTTCTCTATACCCTTCATAACGGCGCACTATCTAATGCTATACAAGACAGTAAAAGCGTCCGTTGAAGGCGACATGAAAAGAACAATCATATATGGAGTGATAGCGGGTGCACTCGGAGGATCGATTGGATGGCTCTGGGGAGGATATCATTACGTGGTAGTATCCTTAGCACTAATAGTAGTCCTAGACCCGTTGGTATTCGGTAAACCATCCTTTGAGAGGTTTAGAGCATATCTAGTAACTGCTATACCATTTATGCTGGTGCTTGTTTCGGCTCCAAGAATCAAGTATTCATACTTTATAACAAATGTAGGCGCGGGTCTAACAGGATCAATTATACTCTACTACTTAGAACTTATGGCGTCAAGATCGAAGAAGATAATAATGTATTTGGAGAACGGCATAGACAGAAGAATACACGCGTGGATAATCATAGTAGTTGTCGCAATAGGGTTCTTCGCACTCTACAGCGGCCTCATAAACTTCAACAACCCTAGAATTCTCCAGTCAATAGGTATACGAAATATAAGCCCGCTACAGGAGAGCGTTCAAGAGAACCAGCCTACGTCGATACAAGTCATTCTTCAACAGTACGGGGTGCCTCTATTACTGGGACTAGCAGGATTCGCCGCGTATCTTTCCTCTAGAATAGCAATGAAATCTAAACCAACATTAAGCGATCAATTCAAGTTGTTCTTCTATATATTTATGATAATCGCGGTATTGCTAAACAAACAGCTCTCCTACTATACTCAGATATCTACATTCTATGCAATCCTAGCGGCCGGTATTGGAATCGCGGACTTAACGTCAGGGAGTATAAGTTTACAGCATACATCGAAGCCAAAATCAAAGAAGAAAATAAAGAAAGGTCAAGTCTCTGATCCTCTAAGGCTCCTAATATCGATATTTATCATAGTAATAATATTATTCAGCGGAATATATTTCGGAAAAACAGCATACACTCAGAACAGTTACCGGGCACCACAAATACTCACATCAGGTCTAGGAGCATTAACCGTGAATACACCAGACGGAACCGAAACAGTTGTTCCTCTAAACAATGCATGGCTAAACGCGCTCGACTGGATAAAGAACAATACCAGCGAGGACGCCCTAATCATAAGCTGGTGGGACTACGGCTTCTGGATAACCGTTAATACTGGACGTAAAACAGTTGCCGATGGAGCGACTTGGAACGAGACACAGATAAGATATCTAGCAGAACTCCTAACAGGAGAAGAAGGAACAGCCTCATATATTCTAAGCAACATATTCAAGGCAGAGCCAGGAAACACGTACATAGTGTTCTACGAGGTATTCAACGGTATCTACGATATGGCGAACAACGTGACAATACTTTATCCAATGCTAGGATCAGCGAGACAACCACAGAACCCTGGAGAATACGGCATAATAGTTCACGGAGTAGCAGACTTCGGAAAGTCAGTACAGATGCTAAAGATCTCGTATAGGATACCACCATTCAGCCCGACAGCACCGTTCTTCACGACCTACTCAAGCGAATATGTAGACAACTATGGATACAGGTACCTTCACTTCCCCGGCTTCATAGGAGAACCACAACAAAACGTCACAACTGTACTCAACGCTCTCCTCTACAAACTAGCCCTTAACGGAATACTACAACTAAAGAACCACGCGATATTCGACTCATCACAATGCGCTTCACTAATAGAGAATAGCACACTAACCTTACCATACGTTGTGGCCAGCCTTTCAGGAGGTGGACAGCTAAGCCAGCAACCAATAATCCCACCACCCACAAAATACTTCGAGCCAGCTGCAATATCAGTAGCCTGTCCAGTAGTAAATCAGAACCCTACAACACAGTCCGTATCTTTCACGGCAGTAATAGTCTACATATATCAATGGACAGGCTAACTCTAGAATATTATAAATTATCAATAATATTATTTGCTCTCTAGCCCCCTTGCAATAGTTCTTTTCTTATTTCGGGGTTTATACTAATTAACTCATAACAAAGATAACTATATCCAAATGGTGTATCGCCGGGGGAACAGGATAGAATTGCCGGTTGTAAGGAAACATAGAGACTTACGAAAAGCAACAGTAGATGCCTTGACTCTGTCAAAGATAGCTCTCCATGAAGTAAAGAAGGCAAGAGCAAAGCTCAAGGCACTAGGCCAGACAAGCCTAGACGAGTATCTCACCGCCTTAGAGCTAGTACTTGAGCGTGTAGTTCTAAGATTAACAACAATAACCGCTACTGGGATCGCTACTAGAGAGCTAATAGCCCCAGTGCTGGTTTTAATAAAAAACGCAACAGAATACTTTACGGCGCTTCCACCCGGCATTACTTCTAGCCTTCACGAGCTAGAAGCTGCACTCACAGTTATGTTTGAGCAGGCCCCGGGAGATGAGACGTTGGAGTCTGTATTCGTGGATACCAGATACAAGGCTGAGACCGAAAAGATACTTGAGGAAGCCCGAGAAGAGGCTAGGAGAAAACTAGGCGAGCAGCTTTCATCCTAATGAGCTATCAGTCAATAAAGAGGAGCAGTCCTCCATGTATTATCAAGTAAAATAATCCCAGTATTGAACTAGTATAGTGGAGAGGGTCGATGAGGACTCCTAGCCAGTCAGATCATGGTGAAGAGTGGACCACAAACCGAGACCCTATTAACGTTTAGATCCTGGGAGTCTATAATACGATCCTCGGGGCTCTTTGGTTTTATCCGGCATACTATTAATCCCGATCTTTCGTCGTGTATTATTACGGGAGTAGGGAAGAAAGGTGGAATACATTGGCTTGGTCAATATTAGACTTAATCAGAAACAATTTGGAGGAGTACAAGCGCCACTTGGCTAGAAGAGGTATAGACCCCTCTCTCGCTGATAGATTCTATGAGGTCGACCGGGAATGGCGTAAGCTCCTTACTCAAGTAAACAATATACGGCACGAGCATAACGTTGTGAGCAGATCAATTGGAAGAGCAAAGTCTAGGGAAGAGCGAGAAAAGCTCATATCAAAAGCTAGAGGGTTGTTAAATACTCTAAACACTCTCGAGAAGAAACTAGCAGAGATCGAGGCTTTGAGAAAAGAATTATTGTACCAGTTACCTAACATTGTGGAAGACGACGTGCCTGAAGGCGGGGAAGAGGCTTCTCTTCCGATAGAGTTCTGGGGGACGCCGAAAGTCTGGAAAGGATATCTAGAACACTTCAAGGAGCAAACCGAAAAGTATGGGTTCAAGGTAGATTACGATGTCATCGATTGGAAGCCGGTAGGACATGCTGATATGTTGGAGTACGTATTAAAACTCGGCAATACAGTAAAGGCAGGAGAAGTAGCTGGATCCAGATTCTATTATGTATTCGACGACATAGTATGGC
>JALWJI010000031.1 GCA_027081695.1 Acidilobaceae archaeon
TACTATGTATAAGGCAGCTAGTATTGTTGCTAGTCCAAAGAGTATGTAGCTTGTCACCGCTACCGGGACATGTATATAGATATTCCTATAGGCGGTCGGATCGCCTATCGGGACTATGCCTGGATAAGGAGCATTGAAAATACTGTAGAGTACCGTGAAAACATCCGCTAGTACAAGGACGAGGAATACTCCTAGTATCGCCCTCTTCACGGCTACTCACCCTCCCTCCTAACTCCTAGTAGAACGGAGGCAAATCCTGACGCTGCCATTCCAAAGCCACCGGTCCACACAAGCCATATTCCTGGGATCACCTTTGCTCTAACAAGTATTCCCTGTGTTGCGATACTGGAATTATCGGGGTCAAAGGTTACAGCACTGTGATATAGTTTCAGGGCCTCGTATAGTGCGAGGCCAGGCTGGCTCATTGCCAAGTCCACTATGGCGTTGGGGTTACTTGACTGGTACCTGTTCGCCATGGCAAGTACGCTTGCGAGGGAGAATGTTTCTCCTGGGCTGGTCTCCTGGGCCACTTCATGTAGATAGTATATCATTAGCTCGTGGTATGTGTCCTGGGTAGGCGGATATACTTCTAGGTATACGTCTCCTGTACCCACTCTTACTATGAGGGGTTTCGCCACGAGTCCTCGTATTCCTTGTAGTTCTCCGTTGAGTTCGAATCTTTGCTCTAGTGTCTTAGTAGTGACCTTGTCCCCTTCTTTTATCTCGAATGTTAGTTCTAGGACTGCTCCTTCTGGTAGGCTCTTAGGGACTGGTGGATAGCCTAGACATGATATTGTCCAATTACAGTTGGGTGGGAACGAGCTTTCAAGCTCGGCTAAGCCGGTTGTGAGTATGTAGTCTTCTAGTTGTGTCCCGTTTACTAGTCTGAAGAGTGTCCATGAGAAGTCGTTTGCTCTGAAGAGTGCTAGTCCGTATAGCTTGTTGTCTGTTATGTTTGATGGTATTTTGTAGCCGTCTAGTTCGCCGTGTAGTCGTATCATTGAGTTCTCGACGATGTAGGTATCGTTTATGAAGGTACCGTTTCCTCCGCCATGAGGTGATAGAGTTGCGCTTAGCCAAGTTACGTTCATTTTAGTTGATCCGAGGTCTATAATAGTGCTAGTGTTGCCTTCTAGTAGTTGCGGCGTGCTGTTTGAGGCCTGTAGTCCCTTTACGGATATGTTGCTTACTACAATTACCTCTAGTGTTACGTTCGGTTCTGTGCCGGGAGAGAGTATTAGGAATAGTTTTCCGTTTTCGATCGTTAGTGTGAGGTTGTTGGTTGTTTGTGTGATGTTATCACTGTATGTAATGTTTGCATCTGGGATCTCTATTTCGGCTGTTATGTTTACTCCGGAGAGGAGCTCGTATAGTCCCTTGGATTCTAATAGCTTAATACCTTCTAGCGCATCTATATAGGTTTCTCCGAAGCCGAGAACCATCAGTGCTATTGGAACGCTTCCAGCATAGTATATGGGTGACCTACCGGCGTATGGAGTATATGCGTCTATTTCTCCTTCTTGGAGCCTAAACTCGTAGGATACTAGTTTTATTTCTACATCGCCGACAATTATGCTTTCTCCTAATGGGACTCGCTGTTCTAGATAGTATGATTGGCTGAAACTATATGCACCGCTCGCAATTATTCCTAGGACTAGTAGTCCGGTGAACCCGTGTATTATTAGTCTTGTCCGGGCCGGGAGCCCTATTCTTGGGAATCTTCTTAGCGCAGAGTAGAAGGCTGTGGCTGTGGCTATGCTTGTGGGAGGTAGCATGAATAGCGCATATACGTTTGTGGCGAGCGAGCTATGGGGAAACAGGACTATCTCTCCAATATAGCCTAGGAAGGCTAATATGGCTCCGGCAACGATGCCGCTTCCAACTATTGCACGCGCGGTCTTCCATGATAGTCTCTTGCCAAACATGCTGAGAGGCATTGATACAATTAATAGTGCTAGGCCTGGTGCTAGGAGAGGATGATATACTTTGATCGCTTCGTCACCGGTCGGTGCACTTTCAATTATTCCTGCGAGGATCCTGATTACTGATGACGCTAGTAGCGCGAATGTCACTATACCCATGTAGAGTAGTGAGAGCACCGATAACTTGACACCTGTAGTGTATGGATCCCGGAATTCTAGATCCATTATATGTTCGTAGACACGTGGATTCCTTAGTCCTGCCGCTATAAACAATATTGTTGCTATCCCAAGTAGTTCTACAGTCATAGTCGCGCTATTGGCAAACCCGTGGAGTGGTGATAGTCCTGCACGTGTGACGAGAAGAGCGAAGAAGACCGTTGCTCCCGTTATTATAGTGAGAGACCTGGCTAGATCTCGTGATAAGAGCCATGCGTGCAGTGACGCTGTGAGGAACAGCCATGGTAGTAGCTCTGATACTTCTACTGGATCCCAGGCCCAGTAGCCTCCCCATCCAAGTGTTTCATAGCTCCACACTCCTCCTAGTAGTATTGCGAGTGATAAGAATGGCCATGCTATGAGTGATAATGTCTTAGACTCTCTTATGAGGCCCGCTAACGATAGTGTTGCAGCGGCTAGTATTGTTCCGTATGCTAGGAATGTTGCTAAAGGGTGTGGATAGATCCAGGGGCTCTGTAGGAGGGGGTTGAGGCCTGCTCCTGCTTCAGCGACTGTTGGGTTCAGATCATACGCTCCCTGTAATGTTGCGATAACAACTATTAGTGAACCTACTAGTCCCGAGGACAGTATTGTTTTAGCGTTCTTGGTTTTCCTAGTCATCAGTAGGATCTCGAGCGAATACAGTGATGCTATGGATGCTAGACTTCCGCCGCCACTAGCCCATGTCGACGCGAACCTGTATATGAGTTCGTGTCGGCCACTATACATGTATACCGGCTCCAGAGTATAGTCTTGTATAATAAAAGCATACGCATAGACTAGCCATGCTAAGATCATAGTGCCTAAGCCAATCTTCCATACAAGTAGAGCCGTCTTCGGCTTCGAGTCCCTTCTAAAATAATAGTATAAGCCTCCTACAAGAGACCAAAAAGCTCCAAGTAAATATATGTATCCCGTGTAGTGAAGAGCCATTTCATATTACACCCCGAACAATATTATGCCTGAGATCACGAGGACAACTCCAGCGATCGCGTATCCATATTCTATTTTCCCCGCAAGTCTCCCCAGATGAGATCCCGCATAGAAGAGAAGTGCAAAACCTATTCCTGCTCCTAGAGAAAGCAGTATCGAGCCGGTAACTGCCTGGATTATTCCAAGTGTACCAGCTATTGCTACTCCTGCTCCTAACAACGGGAGACTGCATTGCGCGGATATAACACCAAGGAACAGACAGGATTTACCGGCGCTCGTTGTTAATGGTAGAGCTCCTCCCAGCACCATGTATGCTCCGGCCAGAACGGCAAATAATGCTATACCTGTCTTTAACCATGATATTATGCCTACTACAAGGCTAAAAGCAAGAGCTATTCCGAGCGAGACAAGTAATAGTCCAGCCATCGAGGAAAGTATACATGTCAATGATCCACGAGATTGTCTTGTTTGGGTTCCAGATGCGCCGCCTGCAAGACCCATTGCTAGAACTATTGGAGCAACACATGGTGATAAGACGATTCCTATACCGAACACTATCATGGCTATAGGCCATAGCTTGCTACTGAATAGTCTTGCTCCGGTTTCAATAAGTCCGCCGCCTGATTCCTCTTGTGCTATGTCTAGCTTGCAAGAGGATTCTACCCAGACTAGTATCGCCTCCGTCATATTACCCTCGAAGAGTCCCACATGTCTCGCCAATATTTTTCCGTCTGGCGACAATACAAGGATAGTAGGCGTCTCT
The DNA here is from genome assembly GCA_027081695.1 of Acidilobaceae archaeon. Lineage (GTDB taxonomy): Archaea > Thermoproteota > Thermoprotei_A > Sulfolobales > Acidilobaceae > S143-63. Next base: position 3,835 of record JALWJI010000031.1, read on the forward strand.
AGAACATTATATTTAGAGAATATCTGTACCGTGTCGGGACCATATTTTACATCAGTAAAAGTTATACCATTGTATTCTTTACCGATAGTCTCCCAGTAGGGCCTCAGTTCTTCACATGCAGGACATGTCTCGCTCCAAAATAATACCGCGGTGCAGTTTCCTTGGTTCAACGACTGTCCTAGGTTATCGGTTCCGTTAATTATCTGAGGTGGGGTAGTTATTGATATAATCCATGAGGAGAGGAGAGCAGCAAATAAAAACAAGGCTAATATCTCAAAATCCCTCAGATCTCCTTTCTTAGGTATATTCATTCGAGCCACTTTTTATCACACAACTCTCAAACCCTTAATCAATGGTTTTTCATTGTTAATTTTCGAGCATAAAAAATATCTATATTCATAGTTCTCATTATATAACAAAGTATATTAATGACTTTATATTTCCAAACCAGTATTTTCAATTCTCAACGATAAGACCCAGTCTTCGACTATGAATTACATGATGAGCCTTGTCTAGCCTAGGGAGAATAGGGGCTTTCACAATAATCTTTTTGCTAGTCCTAGCAACAATAATTGTCTCGAATGTTTATGCCAGCGAAGACGAGGAGGAAACAGAATACTCTTCTATGGAACGCAGAAAAATAGACCATACAGAATACTGGCAGGAAGCAGGCATAACATCGTATAATGGTAGTGCAACATGTATCCTGTGCCACGAGGACGAAGTATACGAAGTATTCCATAGCTATCACTACCAGATGGCTAACGAGATCACAGATATTGCAGGAGTACACAGCATATACTTTGGAGGACGCTACGCCTACAACGATTTCTGTGGAGCCATATTCTGGAACGGAAACGTCAACGTCAACTATATCGGCAAAGCAATATTAAAAGCTCCACCTCCAGAATACAGCGATCTCGAAGGCAAATTCATAGCTTCAGGATGTAGCATGTGCCACGGAGTCAGCATGGGACTCATCCCAAGCACGGAACCAACCCCAGAACAGCTAGGTAACATCGACTGTCTAGCATGCCACGCCGATCCAAACGTGTACTTTGCCGGTGGGCCAGGTGTAGTGAAGTATGGCTACAAAGTAGTGTACCAAGATGAGAACGGTACATGGAGATACATGGTCAACCCCAACATAAGCGTATGGGACCTAGCAGCAAACATCTATGATAAACCCACAAACATAAACTGCCTAGTATGCCACGCGTTCAGCGGTGGAGGACCACACTACAAGAGGCCAAACCTATCACCCGATCTAATGAAGAACGTCAGCAGGGAATTCGACGTACACCTCGCGGCTGGACTAAGTTGTATCGACTGTCACCAGGTAGAAGACCACAAGTTCCCCACTAAATCAGCAGACACATGGAGCAGAGAAGGAGACAACGTACCTACATGCACCCAGTGCCACGGCGACCAGCCACACGAAGGAGTTAAGGGCTGGTTCCTCAACAAGTTCCACCTAGACAAAGTAGCTTGCCAGACATGCCACATACCATACATAGCGCACGGAGACTATCCAACCGACGTATATAGGAACTGGAGTGATCCAGAGTTCGTCCCTGAAGCCGCAAAATACGAGCCCTCACTAGATCTACAAAGCATGGTTGAACCAGTTTATCTATGGTACAATGGGACCAGAGAAGTCTACTTATATCCCCAACCAGTAACTCCAGATGAAGATGGCTACATCACATACGTGAAGCCTCTAGGCGACAAAGATGATCCTGACTCCAAGATTTATCCATTCAAGCTACACTATGCGGTGGTGCCATATAGCGAGACAGGCAAAGCACCAATACCGATAAAGGTCGGAGTAGTATTCGCTACCGGCAACATTTCTAAAGCAGTAGAAATAGGGTCAAAGATCTCAGGCCTAGAGTGGCAGGGAGACTGGGCTATACTAGTAAGATATATGCAGGTAAACCACGGAGTAGTCCCAGCAGAAGAAGCACTATCATGCTTTAACTGCCACGGACCAACCGTCAAGAGAATGCCGTGGCCAGAGCTCGGGTACGGCCACTTCCCCGAGATAGCATTCATAACAATAACAATCGCGATCCTAGCAGGCATAGGAATAGTAATATGGAAGCTAATCCTTCCAAGGCTCCGCTAATCCTGAAAAGCCCCCCTTTTTCCCCTTATTATTCTATTTAGTATCCTACTTACTACGATGAATTATCCTTTCCTGAATCCCTACCCTTCTTAAAACTTATGTGACTAGGCTTTGTCCATTGAGCCCTAGGTTTAAGAGGAACTGGTAAGCTTCCAGAACCGTGGATTGTCTTCGCAAAGTACACTGCTATGAGCAATAATACTATTGCTCCGAGATACATCTCCACCTGTTCTCCTCCATCCTCATAACGGATATTACTATAATCGCCTGGAGTATAGTTATAATTCGGATCTAGCCTTAGCGTAGCGTAATCAAGATCTGCTATCAAGTAGAGTTTTGCATAATTAATCATTAATTGGTTGAAGTAGACCTCGTCTTCAACTGTGTTCATGGAGATATAATTCTCAAAATAACTCTTCACGGGGTCCAGCCAGACGTGTTCTGTGAGTATTCCAAGAATGTCCCTTTCACTTTGCAACCTGTATTCTGAGACATTTACAAACCCAGGATGAAGTGCTAGATACGTTGAGTATAGTGTTGACGCTCTGATTAAATGTCCTAGTGCT
>JALWJI010000032.1 GCA_027081695.1 Acidilobaceae archaeon
CCTCTCGTACCGTGCTTGGAGGGCCTTGCTGACCATAGCACGGATCTTTCCTTGCGTCGTCCAAGTTTTTATTAGCGATGAGAAATCAATGTACTGTTTTCTCACGGCTTCTGCTACTAGATCATATATCTCGCCTGTACGTGATACTAGGAGGTCCGCGAGCCTATCGGGGGGAGTTATTTCTGGGTCGAGTTTGTTGAACTTTTCGAATTCTAGGACGAGGTTTACCTCGTCTTCAGTAAACATTTGTATTATTTGGCGGGCTACAGGACTCTCCAGATTCTTTTCTTTCAACGCTGCTGCGATTTTGAGCAGGGCTCCGTTAATAATACTTGAGATCTCGTCGAATTCTTCTTTGCTAAGGGTTCGAAAACATTGTCTACGGAACTGTATCATTATATCCATGACTCGTTTTGCATCGTCTAAAAGGATGAAGTCAGGCATGCTCTCTAGGCTTATGAGGTCCTCGCTTTCAAATATCCTCCGTGCATCGCTTACTAGCCCTTCGACACATTCATGATATGTACTCCTAGTCTCCAACTAGGTGCACCCGCCCAGCTCGAATTCATAGACAGGGATAGTTCCTCCTCTACGAGGCCCAGACACCCTAGTAGCTATGGGCCTACGGGTCTGAGGTTTTCTGGTTCTAAGTCTCATCGCTAGTCACGGTATTATACTGTGGTTTTGAATCCAGGACTCAAAGCCCACGTTAAAGACCCGATTCCTGCCAAGTATGTTTAAACCGAGACAGCGCCTGCGATGAATCTAACACACATATGGAGGCGAAGAATATTGGCAAAGCTTTCTCTTGTTAAGAAAATAAGAGAGATTCTAAATAAGATAGCAGGCAGAAGCAGGCCTATGCAGAATGTAGCTCGTGAAAAGGTTATGGAATCATGGGAATTTAGCAGAAAAATGGCTGAGGAACTACGACGTGAATTACTCGGAGATACCGTCTTCCAGGAAACAGTAATGGTTAGCCTAATAGTTTTGAGCGTAGTCATTCTCATCGCAGACTATACGTTTCCCGCTGAAAGTATTCAAGCAGAGAGCATTTACAGAGTGGATCTCCTCATATGTATAGTACTCGGCCTTGAATTCTCATATCGTTTAATGATGTCCCCCGATAAGAGGGTATTCCTAGATAAATACTGGTATGAATTACTAGCCCTAACGCCTGCTTATCTGACCGCTATGGTAAATATTCCATTGCTTGCAGCATTTTTGAGACTACTCAGGTTAGTCAGAGTTTATAGGGTGTACAAGGTACTGGGAAGGAGGAATATTTATCTCCATATGGTTGTTGATATAATAAGAGAGGCCAGAATCCTACAGCTCCTTATAGTGTTTCTTGTCGGCCTCTCCTTCACGAGCGTACTAGCATTCATTGCTGAGGCCCGTAATCCAGAGGCCCAGATTAAGACTCTTGGCGACGCTTTCTGGTGGAGCCTGGCAACAGTCACTACAGTAGGTTACGGGGACATCGTCCCAGTTACATCACTTGGAAAAATAATTGGGGTAGTTCTAATGCTCTTCGGAATTGCGATACTTGGAGGCTTTATCAGTTTGACTAGTACCAGTATAATGCGAGTTTTATCAAGGTATCAGTATATAATGAGAGAGACGGCTATTCAGACTAATTATATGAAGTTAAGATATCTAGTTTCTAGGATTACGGAACTAGACGATGAAGAGTACAATGAATTATTACGCTTGATTAATGATCTTAGAGAAGATAGATAACTTTATCCTGCTACTTTCTAGACTGCTTTTAGAATATACTACTTGTTCCATTCTATAAGATCCTTTCCCAGGTGTTTGGCTAAACGCTTGTTGTATTCTGAGTAATATTTTAGAAGACGGGCTCTAGTTGTCGGCTTCATTTCTGGATAGCCTTCTTTCATATTTATCCGTTTTAAGAGGTAGCGAATCGCAGAACCCGGCGGCTTATTGATTCCCACTAATTGTGCTATTTTTATTCCAACCTTATTTAGAAAATAAGACCTAGGAGATTTTCCTTTATTCACTGGTGCTTTAAGAGCACCACTTTTCTTGTAGTATTCTAGGATGTTCTGGCCTGATTCGACTTCGAGAAACTCCAGCACTCTTCTTAGATTTGTTTCTGGGTCCCTAACAAGTTCTTCTAGTATTATTACCAGCATTTGATCCTTTGAGAAGTATTTCTCGAACCTTTCTAGTTGTTCTATGTATTTTCCTCTGTCTAAATATGAATAATGTATCTTGTGCCAAGTATCTATGCTAATTCTTTCTTTTTCTAGCTCCAAGGCCTGTTCGAATGGTAGATATTCTACTACCCATTTTGTAACAGCATGCCAATAATGGGAGTATGCTCTATCAACTGGATTACGCAGGATAAAAATCAATTTCATGTCCGGGAACATGCTATGTATCCTTTCTGGTATTTCTTCAAGGTACATATAGCTTGGAGTCTTTTCTCCTATTGCTTTATAATTATTGTACTTTGCTTCAGCGAAGAATTTTAAGTACCAGTCTAGGCCTTTTTTATAGTTAATATCGAAGAAGTGGATTTCCTTGATTTTGCTTCTTGGTGTATATATTTGTGGATGCATGTCGACTAGTTTATAGAGCCATGTCGTTCCCCCTTTCATTGTGCCACATATCAGAAAATTTGGTTTTACCTGGCTCATTCTAAGTCCCCGTATATTGCTATTGTCATAATATTAATAATTACGGTGTGATATTAAACGGTAAACTTTTAGCAAGAATGTTCTTGTTTAAACATGTATATATGGTACAGAATAAAGGATACATGGAAAAAATATATGATGAATGAAAAGTGGGAAACCTGTGAACTTTCCGATAGTGTCCTTTAAGGGGACCTACATAGATAATTAATTATAGAGATCTACGGAAATATTCTGAGACTAAGAACCTTTCCGGTCGTTATCAAGTTTCTCGGCAAAAATCCCCGATAATACCTCTTTACCGAATCCAGACCGTTCAGGGATTTTAGAAAGAGAATGACTTTGCCAAGCAATAGCACGCTACTATAGATGGTCCATGCTACTCGGCATAGAGGATCTCACTTGTCCATGAGTCAAAGTGGTTCTAGGCCTAGCAGAGCACCCAGAACGTTTTCTTGACGATAGTATTTGAGTAGGACTATATGCTCCTGATAAGGAAAGAGGTGCTCGACTAGATTAAGCTGTATATCCAAAGGCATGCCGAGTTACAGGGGGAGTCTCCGTGTTCCCATCAACCGAGGAAGTGGCGGAACCCGATGTAATACTTGTATATCTAACTCCCGGACAGCTATCCAAACTTGCGACTGCAATTGCCTATACCACCCGAGAACAATTAAAGATTGAGAGTGTAGGAAAAGCGAGTAGTTGTGGTGGTGTTGTGAAGGCACGTCTCACGCATAGGTTAGTGGGAATACTTCCAGGTCTAGGCGATCACACTATTGCTTGGAGAATGAACGATGAAATGCCGTAGCCGTACCTGTAGAGTTATTCTCTCGAATAATTGAGTCGTTAGAAGAACAACAGAACTAAGGGGTAACAACCTATCTTCCAAAACCATTCCTCTTCAATAAGCTCAACTTCAAAAACATCTTAATCATAGGAGCCTACTATGATCACAAGGATAAATACATGAATTACATGTGATGCTTATCTTTGCTTATATTATCCCACAATCTTTGCACTATATCACGTTTTTGTATTTGTTTTAATAATCCAGTCATGTGGTCTGATTATATGGTGATTTCTAGTGCCGCTGGCTGGACCAGAAAAATTATCAATGATCTCCGATTTGAACCATTTCTCTATTGACAAGCCACTACAAGATGCTCTAAAATACTATATGGGAAAAGTCGCCAGCCTCGAACCTCTAGGAGAATACATTGGTAAGGTTGTATACGAACTTGCTTATCACGTCGACCGCCGTGGCAGACCAGAGCTCATAATGTGGGATCTCCGCGGTGATCGTGCCGATATTGTATGGCTTGACCCAATGGAGAGACGCGTTGTAGAAGATCTAATGCTTGTATATGGGTTGAACAAGGCCCCGTTCAGCGACGGTAGCTGGCACGAACACTATGCTGGAATAAATCTTGTAGGGGATCCCGGTCTGGCTTGTATATTCACGATAACAATCCAGACCGCGTATGCATTATGGAAGTATGCTCCGGAGGAGATCCGCGGCTATTATAAGAATCTGGCCGGATTAGAGAGGCCGTTGATGCTTGGTGCTACTTGGTTCACCGAGATACAGGGTGGGAGTGATCTAGGAGCCAATACTACAGTAGCTGAGTATAGGAATGGAAAATGGTGGCTCACCGGGTACAAGTATTTTGCAAGTGGTGCAGGACTCGCGGATATAGCGCTTGTAACAGCTAGGATCCCTGGATCTAGGCCTGGCGCGAAGGGATTGTCATTATTCGCGGTTCCCCGCCTTAGAGCGGATGGATCCCTGAACTACTATGTGAGGAGACTCAAGGATAAGAGTGGTACCGTAGCTGTACCAACGGGCGAGGTGGAGCTAGTAAACTCCGAGGCTTACCTTGTGGGAGACCCTGATAAGGGGATCTATTACACACTTGAAGACCTTATGGTGTCAAGGCTCTCTAACAGTGCTGGCGCCGTTGGGATAAGCAGGAAGGCATATCTTGAGGCATACCATTACGCGCTACACCGTAAGGCATTTGGAAAACGTATAATAGAACACCGCCTAGTACAACGGGACCTGCTCGAGATGGAGATCCTTACATTGGAATCTCTAGTGATAACCCATAAGGCAGTCGACCTCTTCGAGAAATCCATCGATCAGCGTCCTCCATATAGTCAAGACTATCACTATGCAAGGCTCGTAACCCATATAGCGAAGAACCTTACAGCAATGAACGCCGCCCGTGTAACAATGCTAGCAATGGAGCTCTTCGGAGGACTGGGCTTTTTGTCAGAGTACATGATTGAGAGATGGCACCGGGAAGCACTCATAACACCAATATGGGAGGGCACAAGCAACATACAAGCACTAGATATGCTTGAAGCTATACATCGGAAGAGGGCTCACGAGCCACTTCTAAGAGAGGCCACAGAGCTAGCCAAAGAATCATACAGTAAAGAAACTGCACAGTCCGCGCTGAACCACATAGAGGAAACCCTGTCAAGAATGGCGGGCATGACGCCCGAGCAAGTAGAGTTCAACGCAAAATACCTGTTAGAAGACCTCGGCCACGCATACACCATACTAGTACTAGAGAACATGGCAGAGAAACTAAGAAAACCAATATACCATCACGTGGCAAGCCTAATACAGAAGAGCCTCCTCGCCAGGAAACCATTGCCAGATCCCGGCACGACAGTGCTCGAGGAGATAATAACAATGCAGGGAGCCCTCCCACTCTAAACTCATCCAATATTCTTTTCGTTATAGGCTTCGTACAGGCCTTCGCCTCGTATTTCATAAACCCCTATGAACAACAGGCATCAATAGCCAAAGCCAAGCCAACCACTAAACAGTGAAACGAGAGAGGATAGGATACGATGGAGAAAATAGAAAACCTCCTGACAATATCAAGGAGCACAGGCTATAGGGGACTCATCGTAATAACCGACGAGGAACCACGAGAAACCCTAGAAACACTTGTGGATTTATTGGATCGGGATTGTCTTCTTGTCGCAGAGAAGCCTCTAAGGATAGGAAAGTGTCGACGTGAGCTATCACCGGCACGCTACACGGATGTCCTGGGCGGAGAATACTCTTATTCTATAATAGCTACGTCGGGACTGTTAAGACCCAATATAGTAGCAGCGGTTGGCGAGACCGTTAGACAGGGAGGAGCACTGATAATAGTGGCTCCAGACTGGGAAAGCTGGGAACCAGGTCTAGGAAAAAGACTATACAAGCAATACCTCAAGAAAAAGATTCCAATGTCCCGGCTCCACATCTGGATAAACAATAAGAGAACCTTCTCTCATAGAATAGAACTATCATCAAAACCCTCAGAAACAACTCGATCAAGGAAGCCGATATGCAGGCTTCCACGCGAGATAAGAAGACTCATAAAGACAAGAGACCAGGCAGAGGCACTCTGCAGAATATACCGTTTCCTCACGGATAAGCGGTCACGAAGCTTAATGCTGAAAGGTGATCGTGGACGTGGAAAGAGCTATACCCTAGGCTTGTCACTTGCACTGTTGGCATATAACCGGATAACCATAAACGTGTCCGTCGTTAGCCCTAGCATATATGGAATAGAAACAATAAAACGAGCCATAAAAATAGGAGCACGGAGTCTAGGTCTAAAAGTACAGGGAAACAATACGCATTTAAGAGTATCCGGGTTAAAGGTAAGTTTCCATGCCCCTGGTTCTCCGATAGAAGCAGAGCTCGTAATCGTAGATGAAGCTGCTTCAATAGGTATAGCCAGGCTAAGACGACTAGCTTGGAGAGCTAAGAAGATAATTATCTC
>JALWJI010000033.1 GCA_027081695.1 Acidilobaceae archaeon
GGTTTAGACTATATTAGTAATTTAATAAAAAACAATAAAAATAGTATAAACTTAGAATTAATAAAAATTAAACTAGGTATAACAACTAATATCGAAGAAAAGAACCTTATTAACTATTTAGTTACGGATCCTCCTTATCGTGATGATGTTCCGTATACTGAGTTGAGTGATTTCTATTATGTTTGGGCTAAGCGTGCGTTGAGTGATGTGGATCCTGTTAGGGGTCTTATGCCAAGGTTTCATGCTGACTTGTTTTTTGACGAGTTTGGTGGCGAGATCCGTACTCAGTGGGAGCGTTTTGCGGTTCGTGAGGTTAGCTATAATGAGGGCCGTATGAGGTACTTTGGGCTTTGTGATAGAAGGGAGGAGTGTGAAGGGGTCTTTAGGGAACGGTTCCGTGAGATGATAAAGTGGCTTTCTTCTATGGTTAGAGATGATGGCCTGCTGGTACTGTATTTTGCTCATAGTAGTCCTAGGGCGTTTGTTGACTTGGTTGATGCAGCGGCTTATTCTGATCTCTGGGTTAGCGCCGGGTTCCCTCTAGCAACTGAGAGTGCTGAGAGTGTTGTGAGCCGTGGTAAGGCGGCTATTCTCCATAGTATTGTGCTTGTCATGCGTAAGGGCCGTAGTGGTGTATTGGATCTCGCCGAGAGGGAGGAGGATCTTGTAGATGAATTGGCTGGGTTTGTTGAGAGGGTTTATCCTCGCCGAGAGGGATTGACTGCTTATGTTATGACGTTTGCTAGGGCTCTCGGTGGATTGATGCGTTATAGTCGTGTTGTTAGAGGTAGCTATGTTCTAGGTGCCGAGGATATTGTGAGGGAGGCCGCTAGGCTCACCGCGTTGGCGTTTAGTCGTAGGTGTAGGAGCCGTGTTAGGGGCCGTGAGGCTGTACTATACTTGTTGTTGAAGCAAGCCGTTCCAAAGCCCCAGGGAGGTTATCGTCGCGTGTCTAGTGACAGCTTGATAATGTTTAGTTATGGTACCTTGGATGTCCAGAGTTTAGTGGCTTCTGGAGTTGTCCGGAGCGCAGGTAAAAGCTCGGAGGGCGCTGATGTAGCCAAGAGGAAGGAATTCATTTTGCTTGAGCCTATTGGTCCGAGGGCTAATGAGTCTGAGTTTGCAGTGTTGGCTAAGCTTGTTCCAAGAGAGAATGGATCGTATAAGCCCAGGCATAGTCTTGACGTGTATCGTGTGCTTGCACTGTATAGTTTTCGTACAACTAAGAAGACGTTCCAGGAGGTCTACTATGAGCTGGCGGGAGAGTACCCGGATATGGTTTCAGACGCGATCGAGTTAGCCCGTGCACTCTCTAGCCTGGGAGACGATCCCGACGCGAAGGTTTCCAGACGTATTCTAGAGTACTTGGAGGAGAACCCGGAATGTATAAAAGTAGAAGAGCGTAGGAGGGGTGAGAAGCGTATTGACGAGTACCTCACCGCCTAAGAGACTAGGCGAGGTAATCAGGCTCCGGCCAGAAGTATTAGAGGGCCGTCTTGACCCAGCCGTGAGTCTTCAACGTGTTGTAGAAGGTGAGGGCTGGGAGGCGGATCCCGTAGGTTTTCTCGACAGGACATATATTACTAGTAACATGAAGCATGCCCTGCTAGCAATGCTCGCCTCTCTAACTGCTAAGCCGAGCCTAAAGCTCGGAGACGAATACATTGTGGGTTCTCACGTCATAGTTTTGCCCAGTCTCCTAGGAGGTGGAAAAACACATCTTCTCGCTTTCCTCTATCACGTTGCGAGACTAGTGTCGGTGGAAGGAGATCTAAGCCTTCTAGAAGAGAGGGAGCCGGAGCTATACCGTATAGTAGTGAGTGCGAGGGAGTCTCTAAGGAATCGTAGACTCCGTATCGCGGTTGTTGTCGGTGACTCGGAGAGGCTCGCTCCAAGGCCTGGCCTAGCAGTGGAGGTCAACGGATGGAGAGTAGAGACCCTGTGGGGCTATGTTCTCGCAAGTCTAGGAGTGATGGACGAGGAGCTCTATGAGAGGTATGAGAGGCAGAGAATAGTTCCTGGACGGGATGCTTTAGAAGATATTCTCGGCGACGAACCAAACCTCATACTTATAGATGAGATACCCAGTTATCTTGGGAGCCTGCCTCCAGATCTGAGGCCGAACGTGGTTACATTCTTAAAGCACTTGTTCGAGGCGGCGAATAACACTGCTAGAACTGTGGTAATAGTCACTCTCCCCGCCGAGATAAGGCCTGACAGAGACACGATAAGGGTCGAGCACGGCATAGCTGGAGCAGAAAACCGGGAGTATATAGAGGAAATATACAAGATGGCTGACAGAATAGACTCACGCGTAATCCCTCCACTAGACATAGAGACGGATATAGTACCTGTGCTGAGGAGGAGACTCTTAGAGAACACAGAGCAAGAACTGGAGTCTGAGGGAAGAAGACTTGCCTCAATAATAAAGAATCTAGTGGACACCGTTTATCAGGAGGCACTACGAAGAGAGTACCGTGGAGAAGAAGCATTCCTCGAACGGGTGGAGAAAGGATACCCGTTTCATCCAGCTTTCATAGACGTCTTACTAAATCTCGGAACCTACGTGGAGGGATTCGGACGCACAAGAAGCATAATCAAACTAGTTAGAGACGTCCTAGTAAGGGACGAGATAAAGGATGCAAGCCTCGTCATGCCATGGCATATACCTGTAGAGGATGACGAGACCCGATCCAGGATACTTACTGGGAACCCTAAAGCAGACTATTATAGAAAAGTACTCTCGGAGGATCTCCAAATTATAGAAGAGAACGCTAGTAATGATAAAGAAAAGATACTGGGGAGGAACATTGTAAAAACAGTATGGCTATATAGCGTAGCATTATCTGCGCTCAGGACAAGCGACCTAGTCGAAAAATCTCCCTCAAAAGAAGGCCTCCCAGCGATAGTTCTTGAACCCCTACAAATATACAATGATATAAAGTCAATAGATGTAATAAACGTTGCCGAGAAAATTATCCAAGAATGGAGAGCGTCTCTACAAGAATTCAAAGATAGATTACTGTATCCGCCGATAAAGGATCCAAGCGGCGAAGTAAGACGCTACTATTACAGATTTACTAAAGACGTAGTTCTAGCCCATCTGGAGAACGCCTTGAACCAGATAGTGGTCTCGAGAGGCGATAGAATCCAGACAATACGTTATATCATAAATCCGGTCATGCTAGACGAGGTCAAAAGAAACATCTACCAAACGGAGGATCCCGCTCTAACACTGCTCATAGTACCAATAGAACATGAGACAATCAACATAGCAGAGCTCTTACCCCGAAACAATACATACGTTCTATCGGCACGATTCGATCGAGGAATAGACGACCCAGCGGCTAAATCAGCGAAAAGGTTCTTGGAGAGCTTCAGGATAAAAGTTGATGCAAAGAATATATGGGATCTAATCAACTCAATCGGTATTCTCATCGAGGCAATCGACGTAGCCATGGACGACATAGTCAAGTACTATATAGACAAGGAAGACAAGATTCTCAGAGAAATGTTAAAGAAGATCCTACGCAAAAACCTTGAAACTGCAAAGAAACAGTTCGGAAACCTTGTAGAGCTCCTATTAACAAAGGTATACGCTGGACGCGGAGGAAAAGAAGAATTCACTGTTGAAAGACTAGAAATGCTAGGAGGAAGAGAGGAATCCCTATCAAACCTCGTTAAACGATTTGAATCTCACCTAGTAAGAAACCGAGGATACCTAACCGATATAGACGAGGATACACTATTACTCCTGGCCAGATTAATGAACAGAGTAGGCCAGGACCCTGTAAACGGAGAACCAATCATAGCACGTCCTATGTCGCTTGGAGAACTATGGAGCTATTACTTGACAACAACGGATAGCGAAATAAAACCCCATCTGCTCCGTTGGACAGACTTCAAACAGGGAGTACTAAAACTACACTCTGAGCGAGAAGCAATCGATAGACTGGCACTTATTCTGAGAGATAACGATGGAAAGATTATCTTATGGAAGAAAACTTATCCGGTCGATAAACCACCAGATATGCTTCTCGACACTGACTCATATAAGATAAACGAGATCGAAACATATGCAAGGAAACTGTATCAGGGCCAGGATGACCCGGTGAAAAAGATAGAGATAGTTCACCCTCTAATGATAGTCGAGGAATACTTGGAGATGCTTCTCTCCGAGGAAAAGAACCCTATAAGACGGGACGGTGTGGAGTATAGGAGGACATACTACCTGCTAATAGATGATGATAAGAAAATACCATTATCGCAGGTCAAAGACCAGTATAAAGGAGATCCCTACAACCTGTATAGGACAATAGCCAATGGAATCATTGTATTCGAGGATACTCCGGTCGAGAAGACCTATGAGGCAATTCTAGTTAGCCCGGAGAGAGGGGATCTGATCGAAGTCGAGAAAGGAAAAACAGTACCGGTAGAGGTGGAGGCGGCAAGCGAAGACTATCCATACAAGGTCATAGTTAAATACGAAGTACTAAGTGAATCAGGCACTATACTAGACCAAGGAATCCTAGGAACTATAAACGAGCCCGGCAATAAGTCATTCTACCTTAGTATTAGTGGAGAAATCAGGCTCTCCGAGAATCCCGGCGTATATGAAGTAAACTTATACGCTGAAGGCCTCTATCCAGGTGACAAGCCTAAGCATATAGGCACGTTCAAGGTAAAAATAACGGGATTATCGTGTGAAGACCAGGTTAAAACCATAGCTAGAAGGGAAGACCTAGAAGTGCTTGGAGACAAATATGATACCGTTAGTATAGAAAGGATAATACTAAGGTTTAGGGAAGATACTGCCAGGATAGCCTCTATAGCGCTTCAACAACTCTTCTCGTCACTACTCAGAGCACAAGAGTACAAGCCTAGGATCTCTTCAAGGATAAACTTCGAGGAGCCAACGACAAACGCAGTAATAGGGGTCACGCTTGACTCAGCGGACTTGTCACCCGGAGTAGTACGAGTATTGCTAAACGTCTTGGAGCTTATGTCTCAAGGATGGGCACCAATAGCAGGGTCAGAAATAGAGATACTCCTAAGAAATGCCAGAGTAGATGATATTGTAGAAATACTACCAAGCGATATCTACAGGGCGAAAATCGACATAGAAGTGATAGCGAGGACATGTAGGTATATATCCTAAAACACTCTCTAGCCGACAACCCTACAACCGGATACCAGAAGGTGTTCAAAAATGGCAATCCAGGCCGAGCAGACAAAACTAAACGCAACCATAGCACGCTTCATATTCAAACCATTCACCAGGAGAGGAAAAACGAAGTGGTGTGTAGAGGTAAAAGGGCTGATACATGGGGGAGACGTCGATATAGAGCTCTGTGGACCAGGGCTGGGACCAGAAATAATAGACTGGTTCTTCCAATACCGTCAAAGTAGCTTAGAAAGATTTGTGACGATAACCAGGATAGAAGATAGTAGGGGGCGTAAAAGAAGAATTCGGAGATACAGGGTCTGGGTAGATATAGAAGTAAGATCGTTCCCGCTCCCAGCACACTTCCTACTAGCTATAATCTCAGTGGCGACAGTGAGGAGCCGAGAAAAGAGAAAGCGGCTAGTAGAGTGTTTTGCACGGCTCGATCCACTGGAGCCTCTTTCTCCCCGACTATATGAGATCGTGGACGAAGTACTCTCCACAGGAGGAAGGATCAGGTGGAGACGCTTAGTTAAATTGTCCAGGTGTATAAGGTGCTGGTGCTAGAATAATGGCATCTGCATCGAGACTCGCGTTAGAACTAGTTGATGCGTTGAAATACAATCCCTATGCCAACCTCTATTTATCATTGAATGGCCAGTACATCAAGGTAGACGGATACAAGAACTATATCCATCAGATCGACCTATATACGGATTACCTGGCTCATCCACAGACGCGGCTCCTTATAGCAGACGAGATAGGACTCGGCAAAACCGTAGAAGCCCTGAGATTTATAAAATTCGCTAGTTATGCTCTTGGAGCCAAGCACTTTCTAGTCATTACTCCGGCGAGCCTTGTTGTACAGTGGATAGAGGGAGACGGCGAAGAACTTGGGATACCGATGAAGCGGATAGACAAAACGACAATAAACGAGCTCCTAGAGGAGTATCAACTAATAGGATCTCTAAGGCCAGGAGTCTACATCGGCAGCATGGACACTTTGAAGTACGGTTCCGAGGAAAACATGGCTCCATACTATGATCTAATATCATCGATAAAATGGGATGTCGTAATAGTTGACGAGGCCCACAGGCTTGCAGGAGGAAACGTTCGTTATGACCGTCTTGGTAAGGTATTCGAGAAAGCAGACCACGTTCTATTACTGACTGCGACTCCTACACGAGGAGATCCTCTTGACTTGTTGCAACGACTCAAATTGATCGATCCCAGCATTATAGTTGACCGGAGGACTGCCACGCTAATAGGCCTGGCAG
>JALWJI010000034.1 GCA_027081695.1 Acidilobaceae archaeon
AGGGTATCGATGAACATGTACAGTTGTTGATAGAGCATAGGCGAAGAACAGAGGAAGTAGTAGAAGCTGCTGAAAGATATCCTGGACGACTTTATCCTGTTGGAAGCTATAATCCCGACTACGGCGTAGACAGGGTAATAGAGAGGATGCGAGCTTTCCGGGATAAGCTTCTAGGCGTCAAGATATATCCTACTCTCCACTGTATAAGTCCCTCCTCCAGCAAGCTCTACAAACTATACAAGTTCGTTGAGAGCATCAATGGTATAGTCATAGTGCATACCGGTTGTGATCCCGGCCTCTGGGAGCTCCCGAGGATGTGTAGGCATGCGAGACCAAAGTTCGTTGCGGAAGCAGCCAAGAAGTTCCCTAACGTCCCCTTTATAATCGCTCATATGGGATCCTACAGCGCTATTATGCCGGGCATCTACTTTAGAGAAGCGTTGCAGGCATATAGCGTTGAGAATGTGTGGATGGATACGAGCGCTGTGGATCCCTTATTCGTTGAACGTGCTGTTGAAGAAGTTGGATATGATAAGATCTTGTTCGGTAGTGATTTCCCGTATCTAGTAGGTTTCACTATAGAGGATTCTATAAAAGATATCTTGAAGCTCGATATAAGTAACGATGCTAAGCGTGCTATTCTATATGATAATGCTTTGAGGCTCCTCCGGATGCTTGGTAGGTTGTAGGAGGGAGGGGCCGGCGGATATATCATATTATATACATAAGGTATTACCACTAATTATTCAATTGGACAAAGAAAGACAAAACTATCCAAGGTGCCAACGTATGACTCCTAGCCTACTACAACTACTAGAAACAACCAGCACACTACTAGGCAACAGCGACAACTATACCAAGCCCTATAGCGATCCCATGCGACTAGACCAACTCCTAGAAATAAGAGAACCCCTCGAACACCGAGGAAACTTCAGCATAATACTAGACCACGTGATAAACAGGCTCCTCGCACCAAGAACAATCAAACTCATAAAACACAGACTAACCCGCCTAAACAAGAAACTAATAACGATAGGAATAGACAGCAGTAGTAGGAGCATCGACCTATCACACGGATCACTCATAATAGGAACAACGACCCTCACAATCGGATCCACACAGACAATAGAATACCCATCACTCTCAACCACAGAGCTAAACCTACATGGCCCAGGCTTCCTTATACCATTACTCCCACACGAAATACCCTCACCAAACAACCCCATCATAATAACAAAAAACCCCGCAGGCTACAACTACAACGCCGCATACAGCATAGAACAAGCCCAAGACGAGCTCAGACTCCTACTAGAAAACTGGCTACTCGACAAAATCGCTCCAACCATAATCGAGGAGTTCTTAGACAGAGAAGACATACAGCCAGTATTGCTAGTAGATGGTCCAGTGTATCCTCTAACCATGGCCCACGAAAAATACCACGAGTACAAGAACGAATACACAGAGTCGTGGCAACAACTACTCATAACACGCCTACAAGCAATACACCGGCTTGAGTCAAAGGGAGTACCCGTAATAGGCGTGGTTAAACGGCTAGAACACAGCCTTATACTAGACAGGGTTGTAAAGGGATCACCAAGACTATCACAATGCTTTAGAAAAGGAGAATACTCCGATCAAAAAATACTAGCCCACTACTACACGCACTGCACAAGAATAGTCCCGGGATCAATATACAGTAGCCCTAAGATAACATTCCTCTACTCTAGGAAGACAAGCCAACCGTACGTAAAGATACTCGAATACACCGCTATACCAGCTGGAAAATGGCAACATGGCCTAGCACCGAGAACCTATAGGCTAGAATACACAGAGACCACATCCAAAATACTGGAAGATCTCAAATTATCAGCCTACCATGTACTCGCCTACGACTCCGTGCTAAAAGGTAGCACCACGCCAGTCTCCATACACGTCTCCGACTACAGGTCCAAGCATATTAGCAGGGCAATACATGACTATCTAGCCTCGAGAATAGTGGAGTCTGGTGGAAGCCTCTCCTACGATAATCTCCTGGAGGCCGAAGTGTCATGGAGAAAGACAAGAAGGATCTCGGCACACTACTAGGAGGCCTCGGTTCCCCGGGCCTCGCAGAGAGACTCGATGAAATGTATAGGCGGGCATACGGTATAGCCGAGGAGCTCGGAACCATTGTAGGGAGAACCACGCGGTACTGGGATATAACCGTAGGACCTGGAGAAACCATAAAGATCGAGGTCGATCCCGAAACCTACTATTCTGGAGCCTCTAGTCTCTACAGGATAGGAGATTATCTAGCAGTAATAGATCCTAAAACACTAAACGTTGTCCTCCTAAGGATCACTCGTATACTTAGACAAGATGCCCTCGCAAAGATAGGGGTGGAGCCTCCTATTTCACAGTATAGTGTGGAGCCTGACACGGGCTCGGTCGCAACCTCGACTATCATCGAGGCCGAGCCCCTCATGGAGGCCAGATATCCTGATCTAACTGATCCCTCCCCAGCATCATCCAGTATCGAGCCCCAGTCTCCTGTCATTGATCCCAGACCATGGGTAATCATGCGTTTACTAGCCCTTCCAGACGATGGAATCCTACTCGGATCACTAGCACATCCGGCCGGAATCGTTAAGAACGGCGATATCCCAGTCTATCTACCATATAAGGCTGTGCTCCAACACATTTTGGTTCTCGGCACAACTGGTAGCGGTAAGACGACATTGATTAAGAACATGATATCATCAATATATTCTGTTGGAAAGCCTAAGCTAGTCGCAGTAATAATAGATATGAATCAAGACTATGTCCAGTTACCATTCCCTCCTAGGCGAGAGTCACAAAAACAACTCTCCAAGGACCCAGTATACGAGGCTAACAAGGGGAGGCTAAGACATCCCAGGGGAGTACTTGTTGTTCTACCAGTAACAGTAGATATGCTTAGATCCCCGGGCGATCCTCTCAACGCAACGATACAGGTATATGTTGAAGAGGCTATATCTCCTCTCATCGATGGCAGAGATAATTTCAGCATTGTTCGTGTCAAGAAAGGAGGCATCGAGTACTATATGATGGACGTCGTGGGGACAACCATAATCATAACGCCATATACTATCAATACTACTACGACTGGAACCGAGAATCTTTTCGGCATGATACCTGGAATGACAATGTTTGCCAGAGACCTACTAAGAGTTTTGAGGACAAGGTTCCATAAGGACTATGGGTTCTATCCACCACTTCCCACGGTGTTCGCGGCTGTAAAGGCGTATCTCTCGACTATCCAGTCTAAGAGTAGGGTCAGCAAAGACCTTGTTCTCGACTCTGCTAAAGACATCGTTATAGAACGTATGTTTGTGGAAGACTATGATTACACTATGAATGATCTAGAAAATGCGTATGCAAGCTATAAGTACGGTGATTCCAACATCACCCTTATAGAAATAGTTGACTATCTCTATGATATACTGGCAAGGATGCGTCCTCATACTGGAACTCTAGAATCATTATATAGGAGGCTGGCTGGTGCTCTAGAATCCGGTTTAATCGATGTTATTCATGTAGACTCAAGATCTCAAAGAGTGAGCGTGAGGAGAGAACCTAGCTGGAAGACGCTCATCGACATAGCTGAGGAGAACAGTATTCCGATAGTGATAGACCTTAAACCAGCACTAGACACGGCTTTCTCTGGACAAGAGGGATCAAGGCTCATAGCTTATAGGCTACTGGATCGCCTAGCTGTATGGAAACAGAGAGTCTATAGGGAAAGGAAACAATCCCCTCCTGTCCTAGTAGTTGTTGACGAGGCTCACCAGTTCTTCCCACAGGAACACGGTAGCAGGGAAGAACAGGAGGCAACCAGACAGATAGCATCAACTATCTCGCGTATCGCCCGTTTGGGGAGAGCGAGGGGTATCGGATTATTGTTCGCTTCTCACAGCCCACGCGACCTACATGATATAATCCTCCAACTTGCTAATACAAAGATCATCCTGAGAACGGAAAGACACCAGCTAGAAAGACTAGACATTGATCAGGATTATAAACGATATATTCCAAGACTGAGAGATAGGCAGATGATAGTTCAGAGCCATGTCTTTAGAGAAACAGCCATCATGGCTAGGACTTGTCCACCTGTAACATTGCACTTCGATATATCGGCACTCATCAGCTAGATAGCCTAATATCTTATACTCATATCTTTGAATTCTCCCCTGTATTCTTCGAATTTTACCTCGAGGGCTTCTACTTCTGCTGCTGGAGGTCCGTGGAGGGCCCAGCAGACTACTCTCTCTACGTTTTCTCTTTCTCCTTCCAGGACGGCTTCTACTGTTCTGCCATCTGGTAGGTTTCTTACCCATCCTGTGACATTGTTTTCTTCGGCTATGCGTTTCATGTTTGCTCGGAAGAAGACTCCTTGGACTCGTCCGTGTACTAGGAGATGTGCCCTTACCTTTGCCATGTCATTCTTCACCTCATTGTTTAGTTATTGTACTAGCTTGTTTGTATTTGTTGCTTGTTTATGAGTAGATAAAAATTGATGTTTTTGATAATAATTCATTCTTATAATTTATACAAAAATAAAAAGTACATATAACCACGCTAGGCACCATTTTAAAAAGGGATAGAGAATCTCTATTACTAAGGTGCTAGATACATGGCCAGTCCTCAAGAAGCATTTGAAAAATACTCTTCAAAACCCTGGCTCAAAAGCTACGATGAAGGAGTACCGTCTGAAATAGAAATACCAGAGAAACCATTATACTGGATCCTCGAGCAGGCCGCCGAACAATTCCCGAACAGGACAGCACTACACTTCCTAGGCAGAAACGTATCGTATAAGGAGCTCCTCGACAGCGCTAAAAGATTTGCATCGTATCTAAAATCCCGCGGGGTAGGAAAAGGCGATGTAGTAGGACTATTCCTCCCCAACAGCCCAATGTTCGCCATAGCCTACTATGGTACACTAATGGCGGGAGCAACAGTCTCTCCCATGAACGTACTCTATAGTCCTAGCGAGATCCATCATCAGCTCGAAGACAATGGGGCCAAGATCCTAGTCGCCATCGACGTATTCAAGGACAAGGTCGAAGCAGGAGTACCCAACACAGTTAAAGAAGTAGTATGGACAGGCATACAAGACTACCTCCCAGGAATCAAAGCATTCCTATATAAGCTAAAGTTCAAGCCACCAAAGATAACAGAAGACGAACGAAACAAGCTACTCAAGAAAATCCTTAAAGAATACCAGCCAATCGATGAGCCGGCAAAAGTCGATCCCAAGAACGATATAGCAGCTCTCATGTACACCGGTGGGACGACCGGAGTGCCCAAGGGAGCAGAGCTCACCCATTTCAACCTCCTCTCGAACGTCCTACAAATCGACTCGTGGTATAAGAGAGGAGTCAAAGGAAAAGACGTCTTCGTAGGAGCACTACCATGGTTCCACATCTATGGACAGACAGCAGTGCTCAACACAGGTATCTACAGGGCAGCAACAATACTTGTCTTCCCGAGATGGGATGTCAAACAAGTAATGAAGGCGATAGCAAAGTTCAGAGCAAACATGTTCCACGGCGTGCCACTAATGTATATCAGCATCATTAACCATCCAGAAGTAAAGAAGTTCGATCTAACAAGCCTAGAAGCCTGTATAAGCGGAGCTGCCCCACTGCCAGTAGCGGTAGCCAAGAAGTTCGAAGAGCTAACAGGAGCCAAGCTAAGAGAGGGATACGGCCTCACCGAGACAAGCCCTGTCACACACGTTAACCCAATTCTAGGAAAGGCAAAAGTAGGAAGCATAGGAGTACCAGTACCCTCCACTATAGCTGCGGTAGCAGATCCCGAGGAGCCAGTCCTACTACCCCCAGGAGAGGTAGGAGAGCTCGTAATAAGCGGGCCACAGGTCATGAAGGGATACCATAACATGCCAGAAGAGAACAAGAAGGTCTTCTTCGAGTGCTGTGGCAGGCGCTGGGTAAGGACCGGAGACATGGCCAAGATGGATGAGGAAGGATACTTCTTCATAGTAGACAGGAAGAAGGACATAATCAAGTATAAGGGCTACAGCGTATTCCCAAGAGAAATAGAAGAAGTCCTATACAAGCACGAGTGTGTCCAGGAAGCAGCAGTCATAGGAGTACCACATCCAGAATACTTCGAGTACCCCAAGGCATTCATAGTACTCAAACCCGAGTGCAAGGGCAAGGTAACTGAACAAGACATAATCGAATACGCGAGGAAACACCTAGCACCCTACAAGGTACCCAAGGCAGTAGAGTTTAGAGACGACCTGCCAAAGAGCGCGGTAGGAAAGATCCTCCGCAGACTCCTTAGAGAAGAGGAGATAAAGAAGCAGAAACAGTAAGGTAGGCAACGGGCTCTCCATATTCTTTCCTCTTACATTTCTAATAGACATTATCATTCTTTATACCCT
>JALWJI010000035.1 GCA_027081695.1 Acidilobaceae archaeon
CTAGCATAGATATCCCAGGCATACTCATATATAAGAGTGGCTGGGTCATATACGTCGAGCTCCATATAGGCTTTATCGATTTTTTCAAGGTATTCGTCTAGTAGTGCTAAGAATGCCTTGTCCAGGATGGTTAGCTCCACGTTCTCGGGTTCTGGGAATGCTGAGGCTAGCCTTGCTAGATTCCAGAGCTTGGTCGCAAAGTTACGTCCCGTCTTAACTTTCTTTAGATCAAACTTGTAGTCATAGCCGAGTCTTGAAGCTATCGCGGCCCAGAACCTGAACGCGTCGGCTCCATACTCTTCAAATATAGGTTCAGGATCAATGACGTTGCCCAATGATTTATGCATTGGTCTTCCGCGAGGATCGAGGCCCATACCCGTGATTCTAACCCATCTGAAAGCTGGTTTTCCTGTAATCTGGTATACTCTGAGCAACGTATAGTATAGCCATGTACGTATGATGTCCTGTCCCTGGGGCCTCAATGTATTCTTGAATGCCTTCTGGAAGAATTTTTCGTTCCTCATCCAGTGAGTTACGTAGAGTACGCTTATGCTTGAGTCAAACCATGTGTCGAAAACCTTGGTTTCGCCGCGGAGATGTTCTTTGCCGGCGCCACATATCGGGCACTCCTCCCATGGAGGATCGTCTCTCCACGGACGATAATATTTGCCTGGCTCAGGCAGTAATGCTGATCCACACTTCTCACAGTACCATATCGGGATTTCTGTCGCATAATATCGGTCCCTTGATATTGGCCAGTCCATTGTAATGCTCTCTATCCAGTCGAACAGTTTTCTCCTATGCATCTCTGGCTTGAAGTCAATCATTGACGCTATCTCTTTTATCTTTTCTTTGAACTCGAGCTGTTTCAAGAAGTACTCTTTTCTGTAGATTATCTGGAGCTGTGTTTTACATCGCCAACATACTGGAACATTATGCTTTATTTTCTCCTTTTTAACTAGTAGTCCTTCTTTTTCTAGCATCTCGGCGATTTTCTCCCTTGCTTCTTCGACCTTTAATCCGGCTATTGGACCTGCTTCTTCACGCATAGTCCCGTCTGGATTAATCAGCCACTTCGGCTTCAAACCTAATTCAAAGAATAGGCGTACATCGTTTTCATCACCAAAACTACACACCATCATTAGACCAGTACCGAAGCTTGGATCTACGCTGGGATGTTCGATTATCTTGACCTCATGCCCATATATTGGCGCGATCGCGGTCTTTCCACGGTATTTCTTGTACCGTTCATCGTCAGGATGATATGCGAGTACCGCACATCCAGCTAGTAGTTCTGGCCTCGTGGTGGCTACTACTAGGTCTTCTCCTGTCTCCTTAACCTTATAGACTACATAGTATACATAGCCTTCTTTCTCCTTGTATTCTATTTCTGCTTCTGCAAGAGTTGTGCGGCATCTTGGACACCACCGTACGGGTCTGGAGTCCTGATAGATTAGGCCTCGTCTATAAAGGTCGATGAATGTGGCTTGTGTTAGGGTACGGTATATTGGGCTATCGGTTCCATTCTTCCAATAGTCGAAGGAGCAGCCCATTCGTCTCCATACTTTTACTATTTCCGATTCTGCCTCGTCTAAGAACTCTTTACATAGTTCTAAGAATTTCTCTCTTCCTTCGGGAGTTTTCGCCATTTCATGCGCGTATACTCCTTTCTTTTTCTCTACTTGTACTTCTACGGGAAGTCCATTTCTATCAGCGTAGAACGGTACGAGGACATTGTATCCTTTAAGCCTAAAATATCTGGCAATCATGTCTATCTGGGCATAATGAGCTGCTCCCGCCACATGCCATTTACCGCTAGCATAAGGAGGAGGCGTGTCGATAGTGATTACTTCCCTAGGATCTTCTGGGTCAATAGTAGGCTTATAGAGTTCTTCACGTTCCCACGTCTCTAACAATTCTTTCTCGTATTCTGGATTCCAGCGTTTTTCTTTAAGTGACGGTTTTAATTCTACCACTCTCCACCACCGGCCCATTAATGGCATTGTAGACATCTGGGTAAAAATAATAGTCTAACATCCAGCCAATAACCCCGCGGATCATAACTATGAATAACACGCCTACGCTAGGATGATGCAAATTGAGCCAGAATAACTATGTGGTCGAAGACTCTAGCAGTGTAGAAGAATACAATGGCGAAAAGATACTTGAATATATAGCCTTGTTCTTTATCGGCCTAGTATTCTTTACGCTAGGAATTTCAGGAAAACCCGCTGTCTCGAGCATAACGATTAGTCTCCTTATAATTGTTTACGCAATAACAATCTCGTTATCAGAATCATACATAAAATACGTGCTCGTAGCACTTGTATCCACACACATAGGTTCCATCATATCGTATTATTCGAGTCCCTTGATACTTCCCTTCGTAATTATAGAGAGAAGCACTAATTACTCATCGATAAACATAGACTTCGTCCAGATAATACTGGCTTATGAAATCATTAGGGCAAAGCCATGGAAGAAACGGGAAAATTCAAAAACCCCTAATAAGATAGGAAATGATGGGAATGCCGGGGAAGCCGCGGTAGTATAGCCCGGCCCAGTATGCGGGCCTCTCGAGCCCGTGACCCGGGTTCAAATCCCGGCCGCGGCACCAGATGCGCGGGTCCCTTAATACCCTATTCTTCTATATTCCTCCTCCAGCGTTCCTTTGCAGCCTCAAAGGATGCTTTTCTCAGACTCTTCTCTAGCATAGAGACAGTTACTTCGTCTTTAACCTTTGCAACTGCTATGTTTCTGTGTCCACCTTTATCCTCTACGATACCCATATCGTAGAGCTTTGACAGTATACTCTCAGCTTCGCCTTTTCCTGACCTGATTATTAGTAAGCGTGATCCTTCCTCTTTCTCGACTAGAACCGCTACAGGGAAGTTTATTATTTTGTATATGGCTGACGCGAGCGCACTGGTTCCCCTCTTACTCCATGCCCCTCTAGCATCGATAAACTTGACATACCCGAGATTCTTTGCTGACATTGCCAGGTCCATCGCGACTTTTCTGATTTCTTTATCGCTGGTCTTGGATATCTCTATTCCTAGCTTAACGAGGTTCTCTTTCTCTTCTACTCGCTTAGGTTCACTGCTACCGGCCCTGGGGATTATTTTGTCTATCTTTATCTTTACTTCTTCAAAAGGAATAGGATTAGATATCCATCTGACATACTTTGACCAGGCCTCTCTGCTCCTTGTCTGGTTTAACGCTTTTGAGATCGATGCTGCAAGGGTTATGATGCCCTCCGAGGCCTCTATTTGTCTCTTGATATGTTTACCGCCCTCGAGTACTGCTACCGCCTTTATGAATTCTCTTAATCTAGGCGTTATCTTTACATTTAATCCTTCAAGGAACCTCTGAAGCAGTATTGATGTCGGGGATTTCCCCACTACCACGAACACCTGGTATTTTTCTTCAAGATCGTGAATAGCATTTATGGTTGAGCTATGATGGTCGAAGTAGAAAATCTTGCTGTTACAGTTTTCTCTCATCCATTTAATCGTTTCCTCGACTTCCTGAGTAAAAGGAATATCAAGGAGCACGACTGTTCTCCAACATTTGCCTGCTTCCCGTATCTTAGAAATGCTCCGTGGACCGGACGGTACAAGGCACACTTTCTGCCTTCCTTTCTCTGGGAAGACCCCTTTTACTTCTTGGACATATACTAATAATGCAGCTGCAACGACTCCGTCTGCGTCCCAATCGGCTATTACTGCTACATTACATTCCTCCATCGTAGTCAACCCAATGATTTGCTGGATACCCTAACCCAGTGTCTACCGTAAGGATTTCTATTTAGTATAACATTTAAAATCCTAGCTACTTGGATTCACCTCTTCTTTTTAGAAGACCAGTATTTCTTGTTCATTGAGTATTCCTCGATCGCCTTGAATAGTTCTCGATAGAATCCTTTTTCGCCATGAGATAATAATGCATTCATGACTCTTAGAGCCCTGCTAGGACCTACCCCTGGGGCCATTAATGCTTCGATAACGTACCTAGATAATCCTTCCCTATAGTATTCGATAAAGAGTTGCGCTCTATCATAGACCTCGTTAATTCTCTTATTAGCGTCTCCTCTTGGTCTTCTTCTTGTCTCAAGATACTTCTTGAAGGTCTTGGATGTCTCATGACCCCACTCGGTATCTGGTAGAGGCGCAATAAATCTAGCTTTACAACGCGGGCAATAGATATCGTCGCTATCGAGTAGTTCTACTGTTCTACTCCACGAGTATCCACAGCTCGCGCACTGAAGCAGCACTCTTCTCTTCTTTATTCTTCGCTTGTAGCTCTCTATTAGAGTAGATATAGCTACCGTTCTAAGGTCAACTGCTTTGTCCTTTCTAAGGTATGGATTTGAAAATACTTCTTTTAGCAAGCTTGATTCTGATCCAATAGGAGCAATCTTGATATCGTATAGTCTCTCCAAGAAGTCGTCTACCGCGTTAAAATCTAGTTTATCATAGACTATCTCTCTTAGCGCCTCGATTTCAACTAGGGTGCCCTCATAGCTCCTTGCTATTCTCTTCATTAACTCCCTCGAGATACTTGAGTCTGGATCAATTACACCCATCCTTTTAGCTACCTGAGAGAAACGTATCTGGTATGCTATGCTTGATTTGACAGCATCTTGTACTAGGATCCTCCTCTCTACTGAATCCATCTTTTTTGCTTCAAGCAGGGCATTTTTGAGATCCGTTGGCGACATCCTTAACGGAGCATTAAAAACTATCGCGTAAGGAATATAGTCGAAGATCACTCTATGACCGTGTCGTTCTAGTAGCTTAGAAAGAAGAAGAGCCAGTGCAAAGTTTCCTTTGCTCCCCAAGCATGTATACAAGACAATATAATCCTTAAAGGATTCTATAACAGGCTCCGAGAAGCCGAGGATTATCCCGTCCCACTGGGCTTTAGTCGAACGAGCGGTTTCTATTATCTTTGTAACCTGGTCTTCTCTCACACCTCGTTCTTTTAATAGTTTCAAACAGGCTTTCTCGTCTACCATGCAAAGAGAAAATATGCTACAGGCTTCTCTTGCAACCTTATAGTCTACGGGAATAAGCTCGCCTTCCCAGGAAGGAACTAATCCCTCGGCCTCAGCAATGAGCCTAGCGTATATTTTGTTGTTTTCGTAATCGATGTCGAGAGCCTCCCAGATCCTTCCCGCTAATACAAATCTAAACTGCTCAGTCTCGCTCTTAGCAAGTTTTGCTTCTATAAACCTCTCACTGAGCTCTCCTATCTTATCGCCTGTTATAACATCATATACAGTGTAGTTTCTTTCATCGGGGATCATCGACACTTTATAGAAATAAGATATAGTCCTTCTCCCCATTTTGAGCCTTGAACCATCTACTATTCTAACTACACCTAGCTTATCCATGAACTCGACCACTTCTAGAAACTTGTCATATCCAAGGCTCCTAAACGGTCCAGATCTCGAAACAATATCGTAAACCGTGCTCATCTCGATTAATCTATCCTCAAGAACCATCGCGGCTATCTGATGCATAAGTGCATCTAGAGGATTAACGTGTATTTTTAGATCTTCCAGATTCCCTTTCACAGCTCTAAAAGCAATAACATTGGACTCCAACAACTCAAACAAATTATTAGAAGTAATTATGTATGCTCTACTAGTTTCACCGAATCTATGGCCGGCTCTGCCTGCTCGTTGTGTCATCGAAATTACGCTTCTGGGGGATAGAAACTGGATTACTAGCTCGATATCACCAATATCTATTCCAAGCTCCATGCTTGAAGTCGCTACGAGAACCTTGGCCTGCCCTGTCTTAAACTCTTTTTCAGCGTCTTCCCTTACAGACCTAGATAAACTCCCGTGATGCACAAGAACTAGACCTTCTCCTAGAATCCTAGATAAAGCAGAGCCAAGTTTCTCTGCTGTTCCACGGGTATTAACAAAGACTAGAACTCTCCCATCCGCATTTTTCACTAGTTCTGCTATTTTTGACGCTGCATTTTTCCAAAATCCTTTGTCATCAACAGAATGAACACTGATCTCATAGAGCTTGGGTGAAGGATCTATAACCACTTCTGCTCGTCTACCCGATGCTAAGAGTTTAACGGCTTCTCTAATCGACCTCCTTGATAAAGTTGCGCTTAGACCTATCCTCTGTATCCTATGATTTGATAGTCTCTGTAGTCTTTCAAGCAGGACGGAAAGCTCGCTTCCTCTTTCACTATCAATTAGTTCATGTATCTCATCCACTATTATCCATCGTGTCTCTGCAAATAACTTCCTCGCATTTTTCACTGTTAATAACATATTCAGGGATTCCGGTGTTGTAACCATTATATCTGGAGGATCTATTAGAAATCTTTTCCTTGCACTTGTCGT
>JALWJI010000036.1 GCA_027081695.1 Acidilobaceae archaeon
GACTCCACTACATGGAAACAATACCTCTTCCTTTATGATCCCCAAGCTAGTCCCACCCTTAGCACTCCTCAACACTTGTAATATAATATATGAAACTATTAATATAAAGGCATACTATTGTAAGGCACCTACAACTTGGTTACCTTCCAGGAATACTTCTAGAACGAGTATCTTTTCCTATAGGCCGGGCAGTTATCCATCCTCCCGGAACGATGCTATGGGTAATTTCGTATTGTCCTAAATTGGTGTTTATGATCATTTTACACCTTGGGAAGTTACATGACTTAGCATTTGCCAGTATAGCTCTGAGAACGTCCCGGTACGGATGATAAATGATAGGCGCACTACCCTGGCGCCTCCCCCATTCAGTTAGGCATTCTAGGCTTCTTTTCCTAGCCAGTAGGTTTCTTACAACTATAAGTCCTGCAAACAGTAAAACTAGGATTAGAACTAGGACTAACCAGAGTCCTGGCTGGATCTCATACGTGTTATTCCATGAGAAGAACATTGTGAAAACTGTCATTATCCCTATCAAGTTTCCTAGCATTCTAATATAGGTCGTGTCTACTGAACAACAGAGTATCAGTGAGGCTAGTTTGCCTGGATCATCTTCACGAAATGGCAAGCTACCGAGATTTATCCGATAGTATTGTCTTCCCCTAATGTCTCTCCATGTCTCGACTGGATATAAGCCCTTAAATTCATTGATCCTCACTACTGGAGGCTTGACCGATAGGGAAAAGCTCGGGACTAACTGACTAAGACAATTTCTATCCAACATACCATGACCCGCCTGAACTAGCGGACTCTAATCTCTAAGTAAAGAGCTAGGAGTGCTACTATGATTATGAGTGATAGTAATGGAATATGCTGGACTGCGAGCTCGCCTACTTCTCCTCTAGGAGATATTATGCTTCTACTCACTCTACCAGCATTGAACCCGGCTACGAGGATAGTATAAGCTTGTGCCCAGTCAAACTGTTTGTATATGGCGATTAGAGCTATAGTATAGAGTACCACGTAGAATATGTTCTCGCCTATAAGGAATCTTGGTAGATCCGCTGTAAAGTTTATTCCTAGATAACCGACAATTAGTAATGCGATAAATAGCATTTCTATTTTGACTAGTATCATATTCTTCCACCACCCAGTTGTTCTTCAAGTTACTTCTTTTGCTTTTGCCTACACCTCTTCCTTTTCTGGCAAATAACGCTGGCTAAGAGATAAGCGATTGCAGCACTTACATCATCTAGTGTTACTACTCCCACGTATCTGCCATCGGCGTCTACTACGATCACATAGTCCGTTGCATGCTCTACCATTTTCTCGAGTGCGTCCTCTATTGTTGCGTCCATGCTTATTATCGGTGGTACTCGTAGCTTGACTGCTCTCACTGGGACTGAGAGGTCTCCTCCCAGATCCTCTATTATATCTTCTAAGTCTTCGGGGTCGAGTACTCCCTCTACTCTACCCATGTCGTCTACTATAGGTATAATCTTGCCTTTTTCGTGGACCATGAGTTCTAAGACATCTTCTAACTTTGAATCTATTGGAAGGCTTCCATATGATCTGTCGATTATTTCTGCAACTTTCACTTCTGGCTTCTTTCCGCTACTTTTGAGTAGGGCAAGCATTCCCTCGGCAGTAACGGCTTCTTCGTGGAGTCTTCTCGGTATTTGGCTCTCATATATGCTATCTTCTCCTACAAGTTCTCTCGCGATATAACTGGCTATAAGTGTAGGTGCTATTAAGAGATAGTCACCACCCATTTCACCAACCATTATGCTGGTGGCAAGTGGCACCTTTGCGGCGGCACCAAAGAAGGTCGCCATGCCGATATAAGCGAAGAGGTGTGGGGCCAAGCCCTGTGGCTGAACAATCTCATAATACGCGAGGCCTGCGAGAGCACCGCTTAGAAGGGCTGGAGCATATACTCCTCCGCTTGCACCGCTTCCAATGCTTAGGCTAGTAGCTATTATTTTGACGACGGCAGCTAATAGTAGAGCGATCCATAGTGGAAGAGTGTCCTTGAAAGGTATGTAGTTAATTATTTCCCCGTTGAGGGTCATGGCAAGTACTCCACGGCCGCTACCTGCTGCAAGTGGCCATACGACTATGAGGAGTCCTGCTAGTATGGCTCCCAGCACTGGTTTGAGATAGATTGATAGACCGTGTTCCTCTACGAGTTTATCGAAGAAGTTTTTAGCTGTCTTGAAGGATTTCACATACAATAGGCTGAATGGCGCTGTGAAAACTCCTAGTCCCAGTATTAGTAGGATTGTCTTCGGCGTGTATAGTACTTCGTTGCTTATTGGGATTCTTGGGAGGAGCGTCGAGTATTGGAAGAATGGCGCCGTCACAGCGAATGATACTATGCTGGCGACGATACTCGGCATAAATGCCTGGACCTCGAGGTCTCTCTTATAGAGTACTTCGACCGCGAAGAATGCACTACCGATTGGGGCCCTGAACATTGCTGACAATGCGGCCGCAATGCCTGCCGTTAGAGCTATTCTCCTATCATGCAGCGTTAGCCTGAATAGTCTTGCTACAGCACTTCCTAGGCCCGCACCCATCTGTACACTTGGTCCTTCTACACCTCCGCTACTCCCTGTACCGATTGCAAGGGCGCTGGCCACGGCCTTTACTAAGGGTACCTTGATTGGGATCAATGCAGCTCTTCTGTGAAATGCTGCCACTGCTGCATCTGTACCGTGGCCCTCTGCTTCGGGAGCTATTTTGTAGACTAGGACCCCGCTCACCGCGACACCTAAGATTATTAGTATATAGAATTTTACTGGGTCGAATGTTCCTCGAACGCTTGCGGCAGATAGATCTGCTTCGAGAGGTGGGATTTGTTCTTGTACTCCTATGAACGATGCACTTAGCTGTACCATATAGTGTAGACCATAGAAGAATCCTAGTATGAAGAGGCCTGAGACGACTCCTATTATTGCTCCTAGTATTAGCCACTTTTCAGCATATGCGAGTGTTTCGGCTATGTCATAGAATTTTTTCTCTAGTCTGTTTCTAAGCCTCAAGGTTATCTCCCAGAGACACATTTTATTTCTTATTATGTAGGCTCAGGGCCATCCTCTTTCAGCACCATATACCACTTAGTCTGGTAGCTCACCCATTCATCATAGCCTTTTACTGTGTCCTCCATGTCTTCACGATAGTATAGTTATGGAGTTATATATGAGGAACCTATTATAATATAGAGGAATAAGTTAATTGGGAGTATTAACGCTTCTTCCAAGTTCATGTATTGTATGTATATGTGTCTGCTGGCGCTGTATTAGTGCTGTAGATAACTTTATGTATAGGATCATACAATATCTGTATTACATGGTTATTAGAAGCTGATGGAGGCCACACGAATGCTGATAAAAAGCATTTTCAGGTTAAGAACCTACATTGCAGTCCTCCTAATATCTCTAGTCATATTCTCAGTAAGTATTCCTCTCTCAATTACCCTTGCTCAAGGCTATGGAGAAAGCCGAGCGAAAATCTACGGAGAGCTCCTAAGACCAAACGCTGTTCTAAGCACAGAACTTTACCTAGACGGTACTTCTTTGAAGGCTCTCTACATAATTCTGACGAACAATACGCCGGGAACAGATATAACGCTTAAAGATATGATTCAAATATACGGGACCATATATAATATTGTCTACAAGCCCTGGTTGGATCAAGAGAAAGATAATCCAATATACCTAAACTCTAGCAATCCCTTGTTCCTATTCACTCTCGGAGAAGTTACCTTATACGATTATACTGTCGTTGATCTAAATAACATGGTTGGTGCTGGAAACGAATACAATATTCTCGACCAAGCTACGAAAAGCGTTGCACAAAGCGTTATCAATAAACTAAATGATCTTGCAAAAAAGAATACGGGACAGCCACAATTTATAATTAGCAACGACGAATACTACGGAAATGCCTACGATATAGGTGTTGGAGTCAACCTTATTAATTTAGATGAAAACAAAACAATCGTCTTGGGTACGTTTACGTATCAATTGAATATTGTCGTGTTCAACAACTTGACAGATCTATGGCACCTCGGACTAAATCCAAGCATGGATATACCTGGATGGCAAAACATGGTTTTTTTATCAAATGATACCAGATTAACTCTACAAATACTGGGCCTCTATAATGATAGTAAACTAATAATAGGTAAGAACGCCTTCAACGCATACGTAATCAATAAAACCGTGAATAGCCCATATTCCGACTACTATTCATATGGATACATGTCTAAATACAATACGGGAACCATATATGTCCCGCTCTCATTGTTACCCGAGTTTCTCAAAAGTATCTCCGGTGATCAAATGCTAGCTCTAAATTCATTTTTCGAGGCTTTTGTAACGGGTCTTACTTATTACTATGGCCAACCAATAGTCAACTCTGATATGAGAAACTTGTCTTTATACGTTCTGGACAAGTTCGCTAAGACGCCTATCATAGGAATAAATCCATATGTCTTATTCCAGAACGGGTACGTTGATATTAACAACACATCTATTATTGAGCAGATAATAAACGAAGCACATAACATAACTGGTTTCCCAGTAGATAATCTAACATCATTATATAATACTATATACTTGGAAGGAAGAACACCTTCAAACTATTTAAAAATGAATGTATTAGTTGAATACGACGCCACATACATATATTCCAATCCGCTAGATAATATTCTTAACAATACTAACGCCTTTTATTTATCTCTTATAGATAAGATTTATGAATTTAAATCATATATTTATGATAAAATAAATCAAACTAATACTTCAATAGAACCTTTCAAATCATTATATCAAAAGATTATGGCTGGAAATAACAAATATACGTACACCCAAACTTATCAAGTTTCAGGACCCTACTATGGAGTAGCCTCAGAGGTTAAATATCAT
The DNA here is from genome assembly GCA_027081695.1 of Acidilobaceae archaeon. GTDB lineage: Archaea > Thermoproteota > Thermoprotei_A > Sulfolobales > Acidilobaceae > S143-63. Next base: position 4,929 of record JALWJI010000036.1, read on the forward strand.
ACATTGATGGCGCCTGGAATAAATGTATATGGTATATTATTCTCTTTAAGCAGTGATCGAATCTATAACTTGATTAATCTCAGGATGCAGAGCTGGGATCCTATAGGGGCTATGAGCTTAGTTAGCCTAATACCAATAGTTCTTCTAATCGGCTACACAACATCCGGCGAGGCTCTATCTCTCATAATAGCTACGTCTCGAAGATGGCTAGCAGTGAGCTTAAGTAGAGGAGCATACCTTAAGAAATTCCTTTCCAAGCTAAAGATTCTCCTGGTTTTAATAGGCATTGGAATTGCTATATTAGGCATAGCGATCTCCAGTATAATTAGCGTTAATATACTGGGACTTTCCGTTGGCCTCACAACGTTTATAGAGTCCCAGTACAAATCATTTCTAATCCTCCTTCCAACAATTCTTCTAGTCCCACTAGTGACTTATGCTGCCACTAGAAATAGTCTGAAACTAGTAGAGGACTTATCTCCCCTAGAAGCTATCAGACCTGTCGAATCAATAGAGAAAGCCTCTACGAGTAGACGTAAAGCTGTAGGATCACTAATAATACTGTTATTCACGCTGATATCGTTAACGCTGGGAACTACACGTCCTAATGTAGAAGACTTATTCGACCAGCTCGCTTCAAGATTTGGTGGAGCAGGCGTAGCAGTCCTAGGAATGATACTATTTGGAGGAATAATGATTGCTCCTTTTGTCCCGCTCATAGTAGTCTACTACTCTACAAAGTATCTATCTGAAGAAGACCATCTATTTAACGCCATAGATAAACTAGTTTCAAAGATATTCGCTCGTTCTCCATCAGGATCACTAGCCGTGTATAGCAGTTATCGAATACGAGACCTACTTAAAAGCCCTATGCGTTCCTCAGTAATCTCCCTTAGCATAATGCTGGGAACATTACTCTCGGAGGCTGCAATGATAAAAACAATCTATCCATGGATTACAGAATATAACACTGGTAACCCTCTGGCTGTGTCGGGAATACTCTCAGCGTCAAATATTCTAATAGCTGTAGGCCTAGTTGGAGTCGCCGCATTGATAGCAGTTTATCCAGCAGTAATGACGAGAACCTTTGATTACATAAAAGGACACGTAGCCATTCTAAGGGTCAGAGGGGCTGATAAAAGAACCCTGATTTCATATGTCTATATCAGTTTCCTACCATCACTAATAGCTCTACTACTCTCATCGCTGATAACCGCGGTTGTATTCCTTGTCTCGATGGATTCCGCGCTTGGAGTCGCCTTCCTCGATTCATGGACT
>JALWJI010000037.1 GCA_027081695.1 Acidilobaceae archaeon
CATATGGAACTATTGGAGAACCTGGACTCGCGTTTATAAAAGAACTCTCAAGCCTCGGAGCCAAGGTATCAGTTCCATCCTCTCTAAACCCGATCGGATTCGATGAATCAAACCCCTTCGATCAAGAAGTGCTATACATAACACAGGACTTCTACCGAGGACAAATGGAAATACTCGAGAATCTAAAAAAGATGGGAATAGATCTCCTATTGACATGTACCCCCTACTACACAACTATCTTCAGAAAATACGGTCTCAGATCAGGAGACCATGTTGCCTGGGGAGAATCCAGCGCAGTTGCATATGCGAACTCCTTCCTAGGCCTAAGAACCAATAGAGAAGGTGGACCACTAGCCTTAATGGCCGCGATAGCAGGGAGAACATATTATTACGGTATGCATATTCCCGAAAACAGAGTGCCCAGAATCAAATACATAGTAGATCTCAACGATCTAGGCTATAACGAGGTCACACTTTCACTAGTAGCAGAGTATATTGCCAGCATACACGAAGACGAGTCTCCTCCTCTCCTGCATCTTGATCCGAGGAATATCAATGATACGACAAAGAGAGAGATAGCGGCGACCCTCGGTGCCGCGGGAAACATAGCGATGATCGCTATCCCAGGAATCACTAAAGAGGCCGACCAAGCAGATATACAGAAGACTATTATGGTAAAGGATAACATGATCATGGCACGTTATAAGGAACTTGTACAAGACCAGAACACTAATCCAGACTACTATTTCATAGGATGCCCTCATGCATCTGAAGAGGAGTTGGAGATGCTCTCAAAGATAAAAAGAGGAGACAAACTAATCGTCACGCTTTCCCGTGACGTCTATTCACGGAGAATGGATCTGGTACAGAATTTGGTTAACAAGGGAGCCACAGTCCTTCGAAGCACTTGTCTAATAGTCAGTAACCTTAGATCCAAAAACCTAATGATAGCCACTAACAGCTACAAAGCATACTTCTATCTGTCACGGAAAGGCGTCAACGTATCACTTATCGATATAAAAGGCATCGTTGAAAGATTAGGAGGCTGAGAACTATGAATATTGCAAAGCTAAAGCCAATTCTGCCAGGGGAATTCACAGGAGAAATAGTGAAAGTTGAGAGACTAAGCTTCTATGGAGAAGTCGATGCTAAGCAGGGAAAGCTCTATGACGGTAGAAGTATTAAGGGCAAAGTTCTAGTTATAATGAGTTCTCGAGGAAGCACGGTTGGCTCATATATTATCTATGGGCTAAAATACTATGGTAATCAACCTCTAGGTATTGTAATGGTTAAAAGCGAGCCGATAGTGATTGTTGGGTCAATTATCTCCGGCATACCATTATTCGAGGGATTGCCCGTTGATGTTTTCAATAAGTTAAGAGACGGATGTATAATGAGTGTTGATAAAGCTGGAAACTTAAGAATTCTCGAGTGCTGAAAGGACTTTTTCTAGAATTTCTCTAGAGACGCTCTCAACAGGTCTTTCCTCTGGTTCAGATGCTTTGATACGAATAATTTTTACTCCATTCTGTTCAGCGATTTCTAATACGCGAAGGAAATTTTTCTTGATCACATTTAAACGTTCTCGTGTTTCATAGGCTTCTATCTTTGCCCTAGATGTAATTCTTCTTATAGCGGTCTCCACATCTACATCGATATAAACTATTATGCTTGCCTCAGGAACCATGCTATTGACGCCCCATACCCAGTCTATACTTGTAAAGGATCCCTGATAGGCTATGCTCGAATACTTGTATCTATCGGTTACAACTATATAGCCCTGTTTTAGGGCCCCATTGATTCCGCCACCAGGCAAATCAGGGTCTTCGAAGTAGTGCCATACTCTATCCGCGGCAAATAACAATGCTAGAAGCCTGCTATCGGGATTAGGCAATGCTAGAAATTTCCTAATTAGTTGGCCCACGGGCCCATAGGTAGGTTCCTTCGTGTAGACCGATCTAAAACCCATGCTTGACAAAGACTCTACAAGTAGCTTTGAATGAGTAGTGAGGCCGCTTCCATCTATACCTTCTACTGCGACTAGTACTCCTTTTTCCACTACTAGACACCGTTAGGGCTCTTTCCAGGCGTAGTTCTAGATTGTAGATAACAGTATATAGGTTTGCTATGCCAATAGATATTATACTAGAAGAAACAAGATGTCCGTCTAATACTCTTTCCATTGAGGGTAACCAACAACTCTAGAGGAATAGTCTTCAGCACGGTGAGAATGTATTGGACGTAGTATTCCAGTTACTCGATATATCATACGAGGTTGAGGGAGGCTCACCAGTAATAATTCTATGGGGAAGAACCGAGGAGAATAACAGAATAGTAATTAGGTATAGGGGATTTCACCCATACTTCTATGCGGTAATAGAAGACCCTTCTAGGATCGAAGAGGTCACGCGTAGAATAAAGGCGCTCTCAGAGTCGTCTAGCCCCATAATCAATGTAGAACCTGTAAAAATGAGATACATAGGAAGACCCATTGACGCACTCAAGATAACAACCCTAATCCCTGCTCGTGTACGTGCGTATAGGGAGAAAGTCAAGAAGCTAGAAGGAGTCCTTGATGTGTTAGAGGCCGACATAAGGTTTTCAATGAGATTTCTCCTCGACAAAAACCTATATCCTATGAGATGGTATATGATCAAGGATGTAAAAGAAGCTAATAGTGGATCATACAGAGTAAAACATGTCTACGAGGCATCAAATACAGAAATAATAGAACTAGAAGAATACTCGAACAAGGACCCCTTAGAGGATCTGAGAATCCTTGCATTCGATATTGAGGTTTATAGTGAGAAGGGAAGCCCTGATCCGCGGAAGGATCCAATAGTGATTATAGGATATATTACGTCTGATATGGAGGAGCCCGAGCTCATTATTATGAAGGGTAAAAGCGATCATGTAGTGATCCAGAAATTCGTCGAGGTCGTGAGAGATTATGATCCAGACATAATAGTCGGCTATAACCAGAACGGGTTCGACTGGCTATACCTGATAGAACGCGCGAAAATCCATGGGATAAAGCTCGACATAGGGAGAAGACTTGGCGCAGTGCCCCAACCAAGCGTCTACGGTCACGTATCTGTACAAGGAAGACTCAACGTGGATCTCTATGATTTTGCCAAGGAAATACACGAGGTAAAGGTAAAAACCCTAGAAGAAGTAGCCGACTATTTAGGTGTAATGAAGAAAGAGGAAAGAGTAATCCTAGAATGGTGGCAGATACCCGAGTATTGGAAGGATCACGAGAAAAGAGATGTGTTATTGAGATATACAAGAGACGATGTAGTCTCAACTTATAGGCTTTCGGAAGTATTCCTACCCTTTGGTGCACAGCTAAGCCAGATAAGCGGTCTTCCATTAGACCAGGTAATGGCAGCTAGCGTAGGATTCAGACTTGAATGGCGTCTTTTGAGAGAAGCCAAGAAAATGGGAGAACTGGCGCCGAATAGAGAAGAGCGACGAGAAGAATCCTACACGGGTGCAGTAGTATTCAAGCCTGAGCCAGGTGTCCACGAGAACGTGGCAGTCTTAGACTTCGCAAGCATGTATCCAAATATCATGGTAAAATACAATGTTGGGCCAGACACCCTGGTTAGGCCGGGAGAAGATATCGATCCTGAAAACGTTTATACAGCGCCATTCGTCGGCCACAGATTTAGAAAGAAACCGGACGGATTTTTCAAAAGAGCAGTAAGCAAGCTACTAGATATCAGGAGGAGAATCAAACAAGAGATGAAGCGGTACGACCCAGATTCTCCCCTCTATAGGCTTCTAAACGAGAGGCAGAAAGCAGTCAAGATCCTTGCAAACGCTACATATGGATACATGGGATGGACAGCTGCACGATGGTATTGTAGAGAATGCGCTGAAAGTATAACAGCATGGGGAAGGACAATTATTCTGAAAGCGGCTGAGCAGGCCCGAAAACTAGGCCTGAAGGTTATATATGGTGACACGGACAGCCTTTTCGTAACATATGATCAGGAGAAAACACGGAAGTTGATTGAGTATGTTGAGAACGAGCTCGGTTTTGAGATAAAGATAGACAAGATATACAAGAGAGTATTCTTTACGGAGGCGAAGAAGCGTTATGCTGGACTCACAGTAGATAATAGAATAGACATCGTCGGATTCGAGGCTATAAGAGGAGACTGGAGCGAGCTTGCAAAAGAGACGCAATTCAAAGTGATAGAGATAATATTGAGGAAGGGAAGCGTAGATGAAGCTATCGATTACGTTAGAAAAGTAATACAACAACTATATGATAAAAAGATAGATCTTAGAAAGCTAGTTATATGGAAGACAATAACAAAGAGGCTCAGTGAATATGTATCTGATCAACCACATGTGTATGTTGCTAGAATACTTGAGAAGATGGGCTATAAGATAGTTCCAGGGATAAAGGTAGGATACGTAATAGTACGGGGCTCTGGATCATTATCTAGGAGAGCCCGACCCTATTTCATGGTTTCGATAGAGGACATAGATACCGAGTACTATGTGGATAAGCAAGTTATACCTGCTGCAATGAGGATACTGAAGTATTTCGGTGTAAGAGAAACGCAATTAAAGACGGGAAAAAAGACAAGGAGTCTTTTAGACTTCTTCTAAGTTAGATCCGAGAATGTGAGATACGTTATTTTTTCCGGTTTAGACTCTACCTTGCTACCGATCCGGGCACCAATAAGTATCTTGACTCCCTTCTCTTCTGCTGCTTGCATTATACGTTGTGTTATTATTCCGTCGAAGACTATTGCATGTGCGGATCCTTCTTCAAGGGATTTTATCTCGTTAAAGAGGTCTCTGACCTTTACGCGTTTTATTTCGTTCCATTTATCATCGTAGAATATGGCTTCCAGCGTTCCTTTAAGCTCGTTTATCGTATCAATAATCGTCTTTGGTATAGCTGTTATCTCCTTTGGTGCTTCGACTTTAGGTTTTGCTACGGTTTTTTCTTTCTCTGGTTGTGATTCGGGCTTCTTTTCTACCTTCTCCTCTTTCGGTTTTTCTTTAACTTGTTTTTCCTCTGATGGTTCCTCTAATCCTAGTTGTTTTCGGACGGCATGCGCTGGAACCATTTGGTTAAGGGACGATGCTATTTCTTTCCCTGTTAGCTGTTCTACTTCCATTCCTTTCGGTGCCCTGGCGACGTAGTCGACGTCTACTTGTAATAAGAGGTTCTTGAGGATTAGATCGCCTCCACGGTCACCGTCTACGAATGCTATGACTTTCTTCTTTTTGGCGAGTTCTTTTATTGTCTGTGGTATTTCTTCACGAGCCCCACCTAGGGCTATTACGTTGTCGTATCCGTATTTCATTAAGTTGATTACGTCAGCTCTGCCCTCCACAACTATAACTGTGTCTGCTTTTTCAACTCCTGGAGATGCTGGTAGTTTATCTGGCCCGTATTCGATTACTTTGATTTTGGTTGGCTTGGGTTTAGCTTCTGCCTCAGTTATTTTTCGTATTAGATCTTTTACATCTGGCTCCTGTTCCTTCATTAGTTTAATAAGTTCCTTGCTCCTCTCGATTATTTTCTTGATTTTTTCTTGTCTAAGATCTTTGATCTCTTCGACTTTTATTGTAGCTGTATATGGCCCTATCCTATCAACAGTCTCTATCATTGCGGCTAGTATTGCTGTTTCTACCCGGTCAAGATTACTTGGTATCTGTATTGTTCCTATTGTTTTTGTTCCCTGATACTTGATGTCTACGTGGACTCTGCCAATCTTGTCCTTGTTCTGGAGCTCTTCTAAGTTGAAGTCCGATCCAAGGAGGCCCTCCGTCTGGCCGAATATAGCTCCTATGACGTCGTGTTTGTCTACTCTTCCGTTGACCTCCAGTTTGGCTTTTATTAGATATTTCATGCTATGTTGCACCTCCGCATCCTACGTTGTTACTGTCGCGCTGTGGTTATTGTCCAACATGAATTAGAATATACAGGAGAGTATTATAATAATAGTATCATTTTGTGCGCAAAAACTAGAAGATGATTATTTGCGAGACCTGTAGGAAGAATAGATGATGCAATTATGTAATTATCTGGAGATATTAGACATTATTCTCTCGATAAGG